>CAZVSG010000015.1:0-2522 GCA_964629345.1 uncultured Christensenella sp.
AATGAGCGCGGAACGGTACGTTCAATGCATAGAAGGCACGTCGTCAAATTGACTTTTTTGGGAGGCGCGGTTATATTCTGTTATACTCGGTTCATTTGATACGGAGGATATTATCAAAATGCATGTACTGCGAATCATCCTGATCGTTCTGATGGTATTGCTGCTGGCCGTGCTTGTGCCTTCCGGCACGGCGATCGGGGAGATCGCGGTTCTCCCGGCGGACATGTCAGGCGGGCGTAAGCCGGATCAGGATGATTACTTAAGCGGTACGGAGTATCAGGACGGATCTCTGCATATCGTTGTTTCCGAAGGACGCATGTTTGACACGAACTGGATGGCGGTCTCAGTCACGGTCGCGAATGCCTCACAGCTGCGCACCTCCGTGGCCGGAAACCTGAGATCTCCAAGCTCCGCCTTAGCCACAACGCTGGCCAGGCGTGTGAATGCTGTTTTGGCGATCAATGGGGACTACTATGGTTACAATACGATCGGTTACTCCGTGCGCCAGGGGTCTGTGATCAGGCGCAAGGCAAAGGGTGACATTGACGTACTGATCATTGACGATGAAGGGAATCTGGAAATCCTTCCCAACGCCACCCAGGAGGAATGCGATGCGTTTGCCGGCAAGGTGATGAACGCTTTCAACTTCGGGCCGGGCCTTGTGATCGACGGCCGGCTGCAGACGGAGTTCACGCAGGAGGAGCTGTTCGGCAGAGCTCCGGACAAGGTTGCCCAGCGTATCTGTCTGGCGCAAACCGGACCGCTTGCCTATTTGATCATTTATTGCGAGGGCCCTGAGAATGAAGGCTCCGTGGGCATGACCATTCCGCAGTTTGTGGAATTGGTGGGATCGTTTGACACGATTGAAAACGCATACAACCTTGACGGGGGCTCTTCCGCCACGATCGTTTTTGGCGGTAAAAAGATCAACGGGCTCTCATCAAGGAAAATGCGCGAGGTATCCGATATCATCTACTTTGCCAGCGCATGGATGCCAAGCGGGGAATAACAGATGGAGCAGGCCCTTTTCTCATTGGGAAGTTTTCATGTCACGGCATATGGGATCTGCATCGCGATGGCTGCCGCCATCTCTTTGGCGGCGTCCTATGCGGGCATGCGAAAGCTTCAAAACAGCGCCTGGGAGATCTTTGCGGTCTGGTGCCTGCCCCTGGCGCTGCTCGGAGCCAGGTTATTCTATGTCATTGCCCGGTTCTCTTACGTTGTGGATCTGTTTGGAGCAGGCTATATTCTGCGCCTTTGGGAGGGCGGATATGCTTTCTGGGGCGCAGCCGGCGGATGCGCGCTGGCGGGAGCGATCTGCGCCAGGCGCACTGGCCTTCGGGCATGCGAGATCCTTGATGCCGCAGCGCCCTCATTATTGCTGGCGCTGGCGCTCTGCCGCTTTGCGGAGTATTTTAGCGGGCAGGGGATCGGGCTGCTGGTCGAGGATGAGGCGCTGCAGTTCTTCCCCTTGTCCGTCGTCAACCAATACGGTGAGTGGTATTTCGCGGTATTCATGGGCGAAGGGATCACCGCTTTGCTGGTTTGCATCCTTTGCGTCCGGCGCATCAGGAAGCATCAGGCGTTCGTCTCCCTGGTCCTGATCGCCGCCGCGCAGATCGTGTGGGAAAGCATCCGGCGCGATGATTTTCTTCGCTGGGGCTTTGTACGCGTGTCCCAGTTGACTGCTGCGGCCGTGCTGTTCGTTATCCTGAGCGTACTGTGTGTCCGCCGCCTGAAAGCAGGGGAGAAGCTGTCCCGGACTGTCTTTCGCTTCATTGTGTTTATTCTGCTGACAGGGGTTTGTGTCGCGCTGGAGTTTGCTATGGACAAGACGCCGCTTCCTTACGGATGGGCATGGCTCATCATGGCAGCCGCTTCTGCCGGGATGGCGGCTTATCCTTTACTGCTCCTGCGAAAACGAACCGGCTGATCCTTTTTCCCTGTCGAGTCATCGCCGGGTCGACCGCTTGATGCTAAGGTAGCCATTGACAAATGAATCCGTCGAAAAATTCGAAGAAACCGGCTTGACCAGCCGGTTTCTGCAGTCATACGGACAGATGCCGCATTTCCCCGTCAGCGTATCAGGGGACATACAGGATTAAGGGGCTGAGGTATCGGAGTCCTGTGCGGCTTGGATGAGCTCCAGAAGGAAGGGGTCTTCCTGGGTTCCAGCGCCAGCGATCGGGCTGACCCGGCTTGCGTCCAGCAGGACGCTGGGACGGATTCCTATGTTGACCCTGGTATAAGCCCCCCAGCTGAGGTGTCCGTTGTAACCGACGATCTGCAGTTTATATCCTTCCGCGCTCTGGATCCTGCTTGTCCAGTAAGGACTTGTGAGGAGAGAGGGATCTTCGTATAATCCCCGCTGATGGATCGCCCAGGGGGTCCCCTTTGCCCAGCGCGTCTTCTGCACGTTCCACATGTTCGGGGAAAAACCATAGGCAGGCTCAAGGAACTCCTCCTGGCTGAGCAGAAAGAGCTCGTCTGTGCCGTTCTTGAGCTTGATCGCCTTGCGAAGC
>CAZVSG010000015.1:2532-21951 GCA_964629345.1 uncultured Christensenella sp.
CGGGGTATCCCCAAACATTCTGCCGCTGATTTCCTTCAGTTCCTGATAAAGGTCGCTCTCATTAAAACGGGCGATACGGCGGTAGCTGCGCTTTTCGATGACTTTGGGGTCGTCTTCCCGGATGACCTGCGCGGTGTCGATCACCTGATCGGTGATCAGCAGCAAGCCTTCTTCCCCGGCGGACAGGATCCGCCAGAGCACCGGGGCCCTCCCCCCGTCCTTTTCATAAGGATAGGAGCCAAGGAAAAGGTAGCAGTATCCCTGACCTTTCTCATACCCCCGCAGGATCGGCGCTTCCGCGCTCACTGAAGCCGCCATCAGGATGGACAGCAGACAGGCGTACAAAGCCAGCGCGGTCTTCCTCACGTTTTCCTCCTCATGATTTCATGGGAACGTCATAGCACAGGCCATCCGTCCGTGTCAACCCGGCTTCCTGGATGCTTGCTTCCCAATATACCGCCAAATAGACATGTTTTCTGCTTATCCATAAATGCTGATAGCGCTTGATATGTTGTTTCGGAAGGAATGCCGATTTCCTGTCTTTCTTTTTTATGCCGGGAAGATCCATTGATTGCTGAATGGATTGACAAAAAAACGTTCTTTCCCAATAATTGGTATGAAATCATTTGATGCGGTTTGTGATACTGACGGACAGCGCTTCCTGACAGGCAATGCTATGGTTAAACAGACCGGGAGCAGCTGATAAGCGAAAGGAGGGTATTTCTCCTTTTCAGATCATGAAAGGTGTATACAGCGTATGATGAAGAGCGTCATTGGGAAAGCGCGGCAGTTCATCCATCGCAACGCGAGGCCGCTGGATCTCGCGCGATGGCGTTTTCACTTCGAAAACGGCAGTCAGCAGGAGGTCCTGAACGCGCTGTCCTTCTATCAGAATGAGGACGGAGGATTTGGTCACGCGCTTGAACCTGATGCCTGGAACCCTTTCTCATCCCCCGTCCAGACCTGGGCTGCGACCGAGGTCCTGCACGGGATCGGCTTTTCCGCCAGCGCCCATCCCCTGATCAGAGGCATCCTCCGCTATCTGGAAAGCGGAACGGACTTTGACGGGCATTGCTGGCGCAACACGATTGAGAGCAACAACGATCATCCCCATGCGCCATGGTGGCACACGGGAAGCGTCAGCGCCAGCCATCACGATTACAATCCGACCGCCTGTCTGGCGGGATTCATTCTCAAGCATGCGGACAGAGAGAGCATCCTGTTCTCGCTTGGTTTCCAGATCGCGGGCGAGGCTTTTGACGCCATCATGAGCCGGGAGCCCGTCACGGACATGCATACACTATTATGCTTCATCCGCCTTCTGCAGTCTGTGCAGGAAACGGGGATAAAACCCTTTGACCCAAGCGCGCTGCAGAGCAAACTGGCTGAGCGGATCGCCGATTGCGTTTCGCATGACACGGATGCATGGGACGTTTCCTACGTCTGCAAACCTTCACAATTCCTGGAATCGAGGGACAGCCTTTTCTACCCCCTTATCCGGGATCTGGCGGACTTCGAGTGCGGGCATATTGTAAAAACGCAGCTTGAGGATGGCTCCTGGCCGGTCACGTGGGGCTGGGGCGACTACCCGGAAGCATGGGCGGTCAGCAGGAATTGGTGGAAATCCAGCATCATCATCAAGAATGTCCTCTATCTCAGGGAGGTCGGGAAGGTGGCCTTATAAAAACCGTTCTGATGATTGCGATTTTCACGCACCAGGCTGCTTTTTGATCAAGGCATTGACAAATGACGCGCGCTGCGGACAGCAGCGCGTCCGGAGATGTCCTGGATCAGCCCGCGCGGGGATTTCCTGGAAAAAGACTTCGCCTCAATCTGACCCGGTGACCTGAACAAAAAGAAAAACGGAGGGACAGCATGTTGGATGAGCAGAGGATCCAGGAGCAGATGCTTGCCCTGGGCGGCACCTATATCCTGAACCACGCAAAACGGACCCTTGCCATCGCCAGGAGACTGGCTGAATCGGAGCAGCTTCCCTATGACGAAGAGGTCCTTGTCTTTTCGTGCTTCTTTCACGACATCAGCGCTTTTTTGCCCTACAGGCCGGAAGGCCCCTTTGACCACGCGGAGGAATCCGGGAAGATCATGCCGGCCTTGGTGAAAGAGTATGGGATCGATGAAAACAAAACCGATGCGATCACGGAAGCGGTACGGTATCACAACAAGCGCGGGATGGGTACGGCAAATGAAACAATGCTCTTGAGAAACGCCGACGCGATCGACTATCTTGGTTTCATGGCTGTCGCGAGGGATTTCTCCAAGCAGCCCATTGAGATGAGCAGGGCGGTCGCCGCGCTGAAAAAGCATCGCAGGGAGTTCGCGGCGCTGCTTGAACTGGGTTCCGCTGTGCGCATGGCGGAAAAGCGGATCCAAAACCTTGATCTGTTCCTGTCTGAGTTCGAAATGGAGAGCCTTGGCATCTATTAGCCTTACTGACTGCTTCATCAATGGATCCGGACAGGAGGACGCATATGAGCATTTCGTTCCGGCATTATGCCTGTCCCGCGGGCATCACGGAGGATTACCATCTTCTTCGCGCCTTCTTCCTCAAAAGGCTCGGGGACGACTTCCCCTTCGGCCGCTGGGACTGGATGATCACGCACGGATGGCTGGATCAGGTCGCTGTCGGAAGGATCGGCATCTGGGAGGATGGGGGAGAGGCCATCGGCGTGGCGACCTTTGATACACAGCCCGGGGAAGGTTTCATCTGCGTCCTGCCGGGATATGAGGGTCTGCGGCCGGACATGGTCCGCTACGCCAGGGAGAACCTTCGCAAGGACGGCAAGTTCCGCCTGCTGGTCTGGGACAATGACCTTCAGTTCCAGCAGATCGCGGCGGATGAGGGTTTTGTCCCGACGCCGGAGAAGGAACATGATGCGGCATTCTATATCCATGATCCGCAGGATATCCGGTATACGCTGCCGGACGGCTTCCGCGTGGCAGGCCTGGACGAGGGATTCGACGTTTACAAGTACGGTCAGGTGCTGTGGAAGGGGTTTGATCATGAGCTCAACGGGGAAGGCACGTTTGACATGACAGACCGGAAACGCAGACAGCTGACGGACGAAATGATTCGTCCAAACGTCGATCCGTCGCTGAAAATCGCTGTTCTGACACCGAATGGAGACTATGCCGCCTATTGCGGGATGTGGCTGGACCCGGCTTCGCCCGACGGGCTTGTGGAGCCTGTCGCAACGGATCCGCAATACCGCAGGCTGGGGCTCGCCAGGGCCGCGGTGCTGGAGGGGGTGCGCCGGTGCGGGATCAGGGGCGCGAAGCGTGCGCTGGTCGGCTCCTGCCAGCAGTTCTATTACAGCATCGGGTTCCGCCCGCTGAACACCTACACCTGGTGGACGGAGAAGGACGCGCGGCAGTCATTCAAAGACCAGCAATAAAAGAACGGACGGAACAGAAAAAGGAAAGGATCCTTCCTCCATGGCAGGGATAGAGAGGGGGGGGCATCTTTTCTCCGCTTATTCTAAACGAATGAGTGAACACACCGATGGGACGGGGATTTCCACAGCTCCGTTCAGCCGAATGAAAGAGAAAACACTTCTTCGCCTCCAGCCATTGAAAGCCTGCTTCAATGGAGAGGGACCGCACTTAAGCGGTAGTCCGGGAAGCCTGCTGCCCGGGATGAAAGCGGAGGATGCGGTGACGAAAGACCGGCTCATCAAATCGTTACCGATTGAGTTTATTACTGGAAGCAGTAACGTTCATCCAGGCGAACCCGATCAAACCGGCGCGGGTTCCATTGTCGGACCATGCCGGATCAATTTCTCCATAGACGTTACATGATTTCTTGAAATATGGTACAATCGACAAAATGCTCCGGGAGGTCTTTTTTTATGATGCTGTCCCTCGTGCTCTTTCTGCTGACCTATGTGGCCCTTCTGATCTTCTCCAGGTACCGCGCCTTCATCGCCCTGGGCTCCGCCGCCCTCTTTGTCATCCTGGGCATCCTGCCCGTTTCCAAGGTCTTCGGCGCGGTGGACTGGAACGTCATCATGATGATCGCGGGGACCATGGGCACCGTGTACTTCTTTATCGAGTCGAAAATGCCGGCCCTGATGGCGGACCGCATCATTGATAAGATGCCCAACGTCAAGTGGATCATCATCGCCCTGGCGCTGTTTGCCGGCATCATCTCCGCCTTTGTGGACAACGTCGCCACCGTGCTGATGGTGGCGCCCGTCGCGCTGGTGGTGAGCAAAAAGCTGAACATCTCCCCGGTTCCCGCCATCATCGCCATCGCCATTTCCAGCAACCTGCAGGGCGCGGCCACCCTGGTGGGCGACACCACCTCGATCCTGCTGGGCAAGCAGGCGGGCATGAACTTTGTCGATTTCTTCTGGTATGCGGGCAAGCCCGGCCTGTTCTTCGTCGTGCAGATCGGCGCCATCCTGTCCGCTGTCACCCTCATGGTGGTGTTCCGCAGTTACAGGCAGAAAGTCTCCATGCAGGACAAGACGCTTGTCCAGGACTATTTCCCCACCGTGATGCTGGTCGGCACCATCGTCCTGCTGATCCTGGCCTCCTTCATCCCTGAGGGGAGCAAGCCCGCCATCACCAACGGACTCATCTGCACGGGTGTCATGCTCATCGGCCTGGCGCGGGAGATGATCCGTTCCCGCAAGCCCGCGGAGGCCGTCAGGGGCATTCTCCGTGAGATCGACTTCTTCACCCTGCTGCTGCTGGCCGGGCTGTTCATCGTCATCGCCGGCATCACCGAGGCCGGCGTGGTGGACGAGATCGGCAGGACGTTTGCCAGCATCAGCGGCGGCAACGTCTTCATTGCCTACACGCTCATCGTCTGGGCCTCGGTCATCCTCTCCGCCTTCATTGACAACATCCCCTACGTGGCCACCATGCTGCCGGTGACGGCCGTCATCGCCAGTCACCTGGGGATCAACCCGACCGTGCTGTACTTTGGGCTGCTGGTCGGCGCCACCCTGGGCGGCAACCTCACCCCCATCGGCGCCAGCGCCAACATCGCCGGCATCGGCATCCTGCGCAAGAACGGCAATGAAGTGAGAAACTGGGACTTCATGAAGATCTCCATTCCCTTCACGCTCACGGCCGTTCTGACCGGCTATGTGCTGGTCTGGCTGTTCTGGGGCCTGGGCGGCTGACGCCTGCCAGGAAGGCTGCTGGCGCAGTGCAGCCGGCAATTCCATAGACACAGCAGGGACCGGATCCGCCAGGATCCGGTCCCTGTTCTGCAGTCTGCCATGGGAATGAAGCCATGCATTCTGCGTGCTTGATGCAAGGAGTATGGCAATTTATGGTATCGCTGGAAAGTGTATGGTCCTGCGTTCCCGGGAGTCAGACGCTCCATATCCCGGGAAAGGTCATTCAAGCGGCATCACATGGTATAGGAAGATCGCCCAAGCTGCTTTTGCAGACTCGAGAATGCCCTGGTATCTCCCAGCAGGATGAAGCCGCTGAGCGTATCGCCGATAGATAGCTTCTTGGCGTACTGGAAGAGCCCGATGTTCTCCATGATGTCCCTGTGGAGGGACTCCATCGCTTCCCGGGGCAGGTTCGCCTCCTCCACCATGCCGGCAGACGCGATGGACGTACCCATTGCTTTCACCATGTAGGGGGGGACTGGCATCACGTATTCCCTGTCACCGCCGGCTGCGTTCTCACCGGCGACAGCGCCCTGCTGTTTGGCGATGCTCCACAGTCCATACCAGCGCCTGTCCATGACGGCGCAGTCGCCCGCGGCGTATACGTCCTTCAGATTGGTGCGCATTCTGGAATCCACGGTCACACAGCGATTCGCCGCGATGCCGCTGCCCCCCAGGTATTCGATGCGGGCATGCACCCCTGCGGAAACCAGGATCAGGTCGGCTTGAAACTCGTTCCCGTCCTTGAGGCGGACTCCGGCGGCCTTTCCCTCTTTATTTTCGAGGATCTCCTCGATGTCGGCCTCTGTCGCGACGTGCATGCCTTCATGTTCCACCTTGGCTGCAAATATTTCTGCGGACCGCTCATCCAGCTGACGCATCATCAATCGGGGCAGGCGTTCCAGGATAAGGCTGTCAAGGCCGCGCCGGTGCAGGGCATATGCTGCCTCAAGGCCCAGCAGGCCGCCTCCGATCACAACGCTGCGCCTGGCTTTGCTGATGCGTTCTTCGATGCGCAGGGCGTCGTCCATGGTCCACATGGTTTCCACGCCATCAAGGGCCCAGCCTTTGACAGGCAGGGGATTGGAACCGCTGCCTGAAGCGAGGATCAGCCTGTCATATTTGAGGGTTTGGCCGTTCGCCAGCAGCACGCTCTTCTCTTCCGGCGTGACGCGCATGACCTTGTGATTCAACCGGATGTCAAAACGATGCTGCGCATACCATTGTTCTGGGTGCAGGAGCAGCTTGCCTGCCTGTTCCCTGTCTTCCAGCACTTCGCAAAGGCGCGGACGGAAATAGGGCAAACAGCTTTCCTCAGACAGGATGGTGATGTCGCTGTCCGGATCTTTTGCCCGTGCGGCTTCGGCTGCGGAGAGTCCTGCAACGGAGCCGCCGATGATCAGAATTTTCTGTGTCGACGTATGATGCCCCCAAAGAAAGGATCATTCACGGTGGAGGATGCTATGTAAACAGATGTCGCGCATCCTCAGGACAGGTTCAATACCGCGATCCTGTCTCCCGCTCAGCTGTTCTTGAGCACGACGTTCTTGATCACGTCGCCGACATCTTCGCAGTCGTCGTAATATCCTTCGAAATCATCAATGATCTCTTTCCATATCATGGTTTCAAGCGCGCTGCCGTTGTCGGCGAACAACCGCTGCACAGCGTTGTAATGCAGGCTGTCCCCGCGGGATTCCAGCGAGTTGAGCCGGATGAGTTTCTCCTGGATCTTGCCTGACTTCTTGAATTGGCGGAACTCCTCCACCAGTTCGCCCAGGACCTGCGCGCACTCCACCGCCAGGTCACACAGCTCGGAAACCTCCGGCCGCAGCCTGGTCACGCCGAACATGCCGATCAGGCGCATGATGTCGTCAAGGTCGTCCACCACATCGTCAAACTCCCTTGTGATGGCCGCGATGTCCTCCGGCTCGATGGGCGGCAGGAACTCCTTCGCCAGGCTGTCGATCGTGCGGTGGTTGATCATGTCGGCCTCATGTTCAATGGCGTGCATCTCGTCCTGCCGCCTGGAAAAGGTTTTCGGGTCAAAATGATCCAGCGTATCCTTCAGATAGTTGGCGGCGCGCAGGGCGCAGGCGGCATAATCCGAAAAGCTCTGGAAATAGTCAAAACGGGTCTTCCTTTTCATGCGCATCTCCTTAAAAAATCGCCATAAACAGCTTTGCTGTCACAAAGCCCAGCAGCCCGCATCCGGGGAAGGTGAGGACCCAGGTGAGCACCATGTCCCTCACCAGCGCCCAGTTGACGGCCCTCAGGCGCTTTGAAGCGCCCACGCCCATGATGGCGGTCGTCTTGGTGTGCGTGGTGCTCACCGGGATCCCGGTAAGCGAGGACAGCAAGAGGCAGCCGGCGGCTGCCGTATCCGCCGCGAAGCCCTGATACGGCTTCAGGGCAACCATGTCCATCCCCACGGATTTGATGATGCGGTAGCCGCCGATGGACGTACCCAGGCCCATCACGACGGAGCAGAGCACCATCAGCCAGATGGGGATGATGAATCCGCCGGCAGTCCCCTGGCCGGAGGTCAGGAAGATGCCCAGCAGGAACACGCTGATGAATTTCTGCCCGTCCTGTGCGCCGTGCATGAAGGCCATGGAGGCCCCGCCGAACACCTGGGCGTTCCGGAAAAATTGAACGGACCGCCGTTTATCGGTATTTTTGAAACCGGCCTGGATCGCCCGTACGGACAGAAAGCCCGACAGGAACCCCAGGACGGAGGAGAGAGCGAGCCCGTAGAAGACCTTCACCCACTCCTGGAAGTTGACGCCGGCCAGCCCGCCCTGAAGCGCGATGGCGGCGCCGGAAAGCCCGGCGATGAGCGCGTGGCTTTCACTGGTGGGGATGCCGAAACGCCAGGCGGCCGTCGCCCAGACCACGATGGCCAGAAGCGCGGCGCACAGGGCGACGGAAGCCTCGTGGGCATTCTCCCCGAAGTCCACCATGTTGTAGATGGTCATGGCGACCTTGGGGCTCAGGATGCTCATCACCAAAACGCCCAGGAAATTCAGCACCGCCGCCATCAGGATGGCTGCTTTGGGACCGATGCTGCGGGTAGAGATACAGGTGGCGATGGCGTTGGGCGCGTCCGTCCATCCGTTGACCAGGATGACCCCCAGCGTCAGCAGGCAGGCGACAGCCAGCAGCAGGTTGTTGGACAGAAGGGAGAGAAAACCGGGCAGATCGATGGCCACGATGAACTCCATTCGTTATGTTCCGCATAGATTACTGGATGGCGAAACACCCGGTATGATACACAAGAGCATGAGGATTGTAAAGTTTTTCGGGTGTCCCGGGCACGGGGCATGATCGGCATGATGACCTGACGTTTCAGCCGCCCGCCGCCGCAGCGCGGATTTTCGGTGCGGACGGGCTGTTTCAACGCCTGATACATAGGAAGACCCGCATCACAATGAAGCGGGTCTTCCTGGCTGTCTGCTGACATCCGTTCTGTCATCACGCTGCCCTGATCGGCTTTTCAGGTTTTTGGGTTCCTCTGCCAATCCGTTCATTTATCAGGGCTGCTGACGCCGGCGGATCCCGGATGCCTACTTCCTCTTCACCGGGATCCAGATCTCACTGCAGTAGTTTTCATCGGCATTGCCCCTGGGCAAGCCGGAAGGGTCGGAATACATCTCAATGTTGAATGCGTCAGCGATCCTATACTCCCTGCATTCGGGAAGCCACTGTGAGAAGATCTTCCGGTTCACGTCCTGAAGCGAGCCGGGAAGGGGGCCCCTGCAGGCAAAGATTGCCCAGGTGTGCCTGGGGATGGACCTGGTCACAAACCCTTCGGGTGTTTCCATCCAGGGTTTGTAGTCGTCCGCGATCAGGTACTCAAACGCGCCCTCGCCGACAGTCCCCTCGATGCAGACCCCGTACATCGGACAGATCGGGCTTTCTTCCGCTCCCCGCATGTACTCCTCCCAGAACTTCGGGATCTCTTCCATCGCCGTGTCATAATTGAATACCCTGGCCTTCCCTGTGACCGTGAACGCTTCTTTTTCCGTGATCCTGTAATCCAGCATGGCGCCGCCCTCCAATGTCAGTTTGATCCTCAGGGGAGAGAAGGACCTTGCCATGGCCCCCTCCTTCCTGACTGCGGTGGGGGTGGCGCCATGGAAACGGGTGAAGGCTTTGGTGAAGCTGTCCGGAGAGTCATAGCCGTACTTGACCGCAAGGTCGATCACCTTTGCGTCCGTCGCGGCCAGCTCACTGCCGGCCAGGCTGAGCCTTCGCTGCCTGACGTACTCCCCGACCGTCTGTCCGCACAGCATCGAGAATCCTTTTTGAAAGTAGTATGCGGACAGGCATGCCTTGGCGCTGATGTCCTCGATCTGCAGCCTCTGCGTGATGTTCTCCTCAATGTAGCGGATCGCTTCGCTGATGTCTTCGATCCATCCCATGGTTTTCACCTCCTTCCCGCAGAGGGATCATATCAAACGGCATGCAGGCATACCCGACTTCTTCTGCCAGGTTTTGTCGGGCCGATCATTCCCTGACCAGTGCCGCGATGCCGCCGGTATAGTAAGGCTCGGAGAACAGCACTTCCAGGGCTCTTTCCTGTGTGATGGTGATGCAGGCTCCGATCATGTCGACCCTGCCTTCCTTCAGCGCCGGGATCATTTCCCCAAACTCCATGTTGATGATCTCCAGCTGCATTCCAAACTCTTCTGCGATCAGCATCGCCAGTTCAACATCAAAGCCGACCACGCGCTGGTTCTCATCCAGGAAAGAAAACGGTTCCGTGACCGCCGCCGTCCCGAACTTCAGCACGCCCTTATCGCCTGTCAAAACGATGTCAGGCATCTCCTGCGGCGCGCCTTCCTTTGGGAACCAGCGATCCATCATCTCATCATATTTTCCGGACTTTTTCATTTCACTGACAACGCCGTCGATTCCAAGCTTCATGTCCTCCCTGCCGAGCTGGACGGCAAAGCCGTAATCATCCGCCGTGATCAACTCAGGCAATACGGTCAGACCGGGATTTCCGGCGGCGATGTTCTTCAGGATCGGTTCATCATAGGCCGCGGCGTCAGCCTCGCCGGACTTGACCGCCAGGCAGGCATCCAGCGCGCTGTCATAATACAGGAAAGTCGCGTTGGGGAACATCGAAAGCACCAGGCTGTCCGCGACCGTGCCGGCAGACACGGCAAACACCTTCCCTTCCAGCTGGGACAGTTCCGTCACTTTTTCCGCATGGGCATCATGGGCCGCTGTCACCAGCATCACCAGCGCCAGACCGATCATGAGCAACCTTGACAACATTCTGCTGTTCATCGCAATACCTCTTTCTTCTGCTGATTCGTTTCCCGTTCCATTCAACGCCCTTTCCTTTTGTCCGCCTGCGTGGGTTTCAACAGTGCGCCGCCTTATATCATCTTCCGCTTCACCTCCGGATCCGCAAGGCTGGTGATCAGCCTGTCCCGGCTGTCTGCTGCCGGAAAGAAAGCGCCGGACAGGACACTGCGCCCGGCGGAACAGCACCCGTCCGTCCGTGGGAGAGAACAGGGATATGGATCAAGCTCATCAGATCTGTCCCCGGGTATGCCCAAACGGGTCCGTCATGATTGTCATCTGATGACAGGTGCGGTTTTGAGCCAATTCTCAGGACAAGTATAGGTCCGGTCCCGAATGCCTGTCAATGAAACGATCCGCCCGGAAAGGCGGAGACAGCGGGAAAAGGCGCCGGACCGGAACACACACAGATGAACCTGTCTTCGGCCGGACCGGGGAGGGATTATGAAAAGGGAGCCGTATGAAACAAAAATGAAGCGGAGTTTTGTCGCCTTAGCGCTGCGCGTCTGTGCCGGTCAACCGCACAGCCGGTTTCTGCCTTCGCTTTTCGCCTGGTACAGCATTTTATCGGCTCTGTTTACAAGCGCGCTGGACGTTCTCTCATCATGATAGTCAACGATGCCCAGGCTCACTGTCGTGGGGATCCCGGTGCCTTCGATCAGAACCGGGCTCTCTTCAATCATCCTGCGCAGGCGGTCCCCGATGATCCTGCCGCTGATCAGGTCCGTATCCTGCAGGATCAGCGAGAATTCATCCCCGCCGTATCGGAACGCAAAATCCGAAGACCGGGTATGAGCCTTCAGGTGATCGGCGATTGACCGTATCACCGCGTCGCCCGCGACGTGACCGTGCGTGTCGTTGATCTGCTTGAAGCGGTCGACGTCCATCAGAATGAGGCAGAAATCGGCCTTCATCCCGCCCAGCCTTTTTCGTGTGAACAGGTCGATGGTGATCTTCAGCATGTGATCATAGTGACGCCGGTTGTACAATCCGGACAGCTCGTCGATCATGGAAAGGGACATCAGCTTTGCGTTGACCTGCGCGATCTCTTCCTCCGCTTTCACCAGCTGGGTGATGTCGTGGGAGATGCCCCACGTGCCGACGATTTTCCCGCTGCTGTCGTACAGGGGATACTTGCAGGTGGAAAAGGTGATGATATCGCCGGCCGCATTGACGGCCTGCTCGACGCTGTCGATCAGGGGGATCCCGGTTTCCATGACCCGGACTTCATCCCGGCGGCATATGTCCGCGAATGCCTTCGGATAAAAATCAGCGTCGCTCTTGCCGATCAGATCCTTCTGGTCCTTCATGCCAAACTGGCGGATGTGCACGCGGTTGTTCAGGATGAACCTGGACTCAGCGTCCTTGAAATAGACCGTATCCCGGATCTGGTCCAGCATAGCGTCAAGGATCAGCGTATCTGACACCAGCGCGGAAGGCTGCTGTCCGTGCAGATAGACATACCCTGGACGAAGTTCGGGATCGTTCCTATCCTCAGACGGAGACCTGCTTTTCATACGCTTTCCCCTGTGATTCATACTGCATCAGTTCTTTATGCGCTCAATCGGCCTGATTGTCAAGTGCCAGGCGTCTCCCCCGTCGGCGCTCGCCTTCAGGAGCGCTGTGAAGGGGGACGGATCAGCTGAAGGGACCTGGTGCTTGTGTCATGTGCCCGCCGTCATGGTGTCCGGGCTGACTCTTTTTGCTTCGGACGGGCGGTTGGCAGGACTGACGCCGGGGACACTGACCGCGGCAGCGCTGAGGATCGGCCCCTGATGAAACACCGGGGAGTCTTTAGCGGAAAACCGGGCTCGCTTCACTCAGGGGCGCACCAGTTGACGGTCATCCATTTTCTATACTGCGGTTATGCATACACCGCCTTGCCCGGCCTTGCCTCAGCCGGGTTCCGCTTTCCTGACGCTGCGTGTGTGCAGGGGATACAGCATCAGCAGCGCAAGCAGCGAGAGGGCGGTAACCAGCGCGGGGGGCAGCACCGGAAAACCGCGCAGCGCCGCCAGCGCCCAGCCCTGGGGGAGGTACTGGCCCGGAAAGCGGAGGAGCTGCTCAGGCAGCTGCAGGAAGCATCCGCCCGCCACCGAAAGCAGCAGCAGCAGGATCAGTCCCAGGTAGAGGCGCAGGCTCTCCCGGAGCAGCGCGAGGGCCTGGGAAAGCGCAAGGCTCATCAGAAGGAAAACGGACAGGACCAGCACCTCGCGCGGGACGAGGGGCGACCTCATCAGCGCGCGCATGGACAGCATATACAGCAGGATCTGCGCCAGCCCCGCGATGAACATGATGATCAGCGAGGAGGCATAGTCATACCGCATGCCGCAGGGCGTCGCGCTCAGCCTGCGGCGCATCGCGGGGGAAGAGAACAGGAAGGTGCCCATCAGCGCAAAGAAACCCAGGAAGAGCACTTCCATGGAGTAATCGCTTACCACATAGGTCATCACGGTCGGCTCCCGGTACTCGCCGACGATCGTGAAATCCTGCCTCGCCCCGCCTTCAAGGTTTTCGCCGATGCGCCGCAGATAGTCATCGTCAAAGCCGTCAGGGAGCGGGACCCCGGCCTTCTCATACAGCTCTTTGGCCTGCCTCAGGAACACGGAGCGGCTCTTGAAGGGGATGATGGCGAATCCGCGCTGGATGACCAGCGATCCTTCCACCGCTTTTCCGTCCAGCAGGCGGGGGATCTCTTCCTGGCCCACTTCCAGGATGTCCCATCCCTGCCGCTTCAGGGAATCCACCAACCCGCGGCTGATGTCCGACCTGTCCAGGTCCGTGACCGCGATCCTGATGTCCGGGCTTTGGTTCCTGAGGTTCGCGGCCCCCGCGATCAGCCCCATCAGCACCGGCAGCGCCAGAAGGATCAGCAGCAGCGCGGGGGATGACAGCAGCTCACGGGCCCTTGAACGCAGCGCTGTGATAAAGCTCATGCCGTCACCCCTGAGGATCCGCCGCGAAGGCCCTGACGCCACGCAAGCCCCAGCAGCAGCGCGGATAAAGCGGCCATCGCCGCGAATCCGACCGGGGCCATTGAAGGCAGATCGCCGCCCTGAAGCCCCGCGTACACCGTCCGGTAGGCATAATAGGCCGGCGACAGGGCCATCAGCGGCTTGACCGCAGCCGGCAGCAGCGTTTCCGGATAGATGCCCCCGCCCAGCAGGAGCAGGGCAAGGATGAACAGCCACGCGCCCGGCAGGGCCAGGCCGCCTTTGACCGACAGGTAACCCGCCGCCTGGCACAGGCAGCCCGTCACCCAGTACAGGCCGAAAACGGCCGCCAAAAGCAGCTCAAGGCGCGCTCCGGGGTAGAAGGATTTCAGTCCGATGATCAGCGGCGCCATGGACACCCCCACCCACAGCAGCCCGACCAGCTGCCTGGCCAGCGGAGAAGCCCACCAGCGCGCCCTTGACAGGGCCAGGCGGACCAGGATGCCGTTGCCGCGCTCCTCCCAGGCCTGCGTCAGCAGCAGCAGTCCGATCTGCATGCACAGCAGGCACATGATGGAGGAGACGACGTGGAAAGGCGTGCTCATCCGCGCCGATTCGTTCTGGGTGACCACGGCCCGCCGGGTCAGCGCCCATACTGCCACCTGCGAGAACGTAGCGCCCAGCTGCCTGTTGTAGGCGTCGATATCCTTGAACAGCGGGCGGACGGCCTGGCCAAAGGACATATAGGCGGCCTGCATGCCCATGATGCTGTCCGTCAGGCTGCGCAGCGCGCGGACAAAGATGGCCGTTTCCGCCGGCATGCGCGGGTTGACATGCAGGATGACCGGGTCGCGCTGGGCCCAGGCCTGGCTGCTTTCAAAAAAACCCGGCGGGATGCTAATGATCATCAGGATCTCGTTGCTGTCAAGCCGCTTCTGTGCCGTTGCCATGTCCTCGATGTGGACGCTGCCCATCCCGCTCATCCCCTCAAGGATGCCTGCCAAGGATTGGGAGATCAGGCTGGCTTCCGGGTCGACGATGGAGAGGGACAGGTTGTAGGAGATCCGGTCGTTTCCTTCCGTGAAACTCGGCAGCGCGGACAGAATGAACAGGGTCAGCAGGAGGACCGCCGCAAAAAAAGCGAGGGTGCGCACGGTGAGCGTCTCCCGCAGGTGAAAGAGGACAAGTCGGAAAAGCATGCTACCTCTCCCCGGTCTCATCGTCCGGGGCTTCCGCCAGTATGCCGTCCCGGAGCGTGACGACCCGGTCGCAGACCGCTTCCATTTCACTGCGGTAATGGTTGACCATCACGACCATGCGCCCGGACTGCTTCATTCCCCTGACCGCGTGGAGCAGCGCTTCACGGTTGTCCTCGTCCACGCCTGCGGTGGGTTCGTCCAGCAGCATGAGGGAGGGGGAGCCGACCAGCCCGGCGGCAAGGTTGGCGCGCCTGGCCATCCCGCCTGAGCAGCGGGATACCCGTTTGTTGACAAAGTCCTGGATATGGGTCAGCTGGATGGCTTCGTCCACGGCTGCCCTGCGCGCTGCACCTGACAGGCCCTGCGCGGAGGCCCAGAAATCAAGGTTCTGCCGGACCGTCAGCCGGGGGGAGAGCGCGATCACCTGCGGGACGTAGCCGATCAGTCTCCGGTAGGCGCGGCTTTGCCCGGCGGGAATGCCCAACAGGGTGATCCGGCCCGAGTCGGGCGGCAGGATCGAGGCCAGCAGATGGATCAGCGTGGTCTTCCCCGCGCCGTTGTTTCCGCATACGCCCAGGATGTGCCCGGGCATCAGCGAAAAGCTGACCCCCTGCAGCACGCTTTCCCGCCCGTAGGATTTGCAGAGATCCCGCACCCGGAGGCCGTCATTGTCAGGGCTTTTGTTCTCAGCCGTCGGGGCGGGGAGATGTGTCATGTACAGAAGCTCCTTTGATCCGATCCATTCCTGCCGGTCCATGCTGCCGGCGTGCGTCGATAGCGTCACTATATCCGCGATGGGATCAGGGTGTCAAGCAAGCGGGATCGGGGGATAAGGGGAAACGGGCAGGCGCGTCTATGCCTGCCCGTCCGTTTTCTCGGCGTTTTGATCCGGAGGGGATCCGTCCGCTGCCTGAACGCCGCGCTTTCTCCTTTGCCGGACGCATTCGCTCAGGAGGTATTCGATCTGTCCGTTCACCGAGCGGAAGTCATCCCCGGCCCAGGCGGCAATCTCCTCATACAGTCGCGCCGACAGGCGCAGCGGGATCTGTTTCTTCCCGTCCGCCATCTCAATACAGGCTGCCGCTGTTGACGACAGGCTGGGCGTCCCTGTTGCCGCACAGCACGACGAGCAGGTTGGAGACCATGGCGGCCTTCCGCTCGTCATCCATCTGGACGATCCCGTTCTCGCCCAGCTTCTGCAGCGCCATTTCCACCATGCCGACGGCTCCGTCAACGATCATCTTGCGCGCGTCGATGATCGCGCTGGCCTGCTGCCGCTGCAGCATCACGGCCGCGATCTCCTGGGCGTAGGCCAGGTAGGTGATGCGCGCCTCCAGGATCTCCAGCCCCGCTTCCGTCACCTTGGACTGGATCTCCGCCCGGATCCGCTCCGCGACCTCGGCGCTGGAGCCGCGCAGGCTCCCTTCGTCCGGCATCCCGTCCCCGGTCGTGTCCACGTTGGGGGCCACGTCGTAGGGATAGATCCGCACGATGTTGCGCAGGGCGCTGTCGCACTGCAGCGACAGGTACTCCTTGTAGTTGTCCACCTGGAAAACGGCCTTGGCGGTATCCACCACGCGCCACATCACGGCGATGCCGATGTCGATCGGGTTTCCCAGGGTATCGTTCACCTTCTGCTTGCTGTTGTTGAGCGTCATCACTTTCAGCGATATTTTTTTGCTGACCAGGGGATCCAACGCTTCCGCGCCCTGGGCCGCGTGCCGGACGGCTTTGCCGGCTGAACCGCTGTCCACGTCGCCGCTCTGGCCCAGGCGGGTCTTGGCCGCCGGGTTGATGGCCGTGCTGAAGGGATGCACAAAGAAGAAGCCGGCTTCCCGCAGCGTGCCCATGTACTTGCCGAACAGCGTCAGCACCAGCGCCTCATTGGGCTTGATGACCTTCAGGCCGATGAACGGGATGAAGCCGATGATCAGCCAGAGGATCCCGAGGATCAGCAGGACCGCGCCGATCCCCTTTCCGTTCTCCAGCAGCATGCCCCCCCAAATGGTCCCTGCCAGCGCGAGCAGGTAGAGAACGATCCCGCCCAGCAGCACAGGCATCCCCCGCCTGGCCTTCAAAACCTTCTCCTGCATTTCTTTCCGCCTCCTTCAACTAATATCAATATGATATCACAATGATATTGGGTGTCAAGAGGCGGGTGACGGTACGGGAGCGGAAAATCTCTGCTGCCTTCTCCTCAGTCTTTCGCCAGCGCGAGCCAGGGCGGACCGCCTTCTGCCTGCGGCGGCTCCGTCAGCCATTTCGCCATGCCGAAGAATTTCCTGCTGTCAGGACCGCGCAGCCCCTCAGGGACCCGGACGACGTACCGCTCCGCGTTGAAATGCAGATGGATCAGCGCCAGGGCTTCCTGCCAGGAAAGACCATCCAGGATCAATTCGCTGACTCGCATCGCGTCATAACGGGGTTCACAGACTGCGGCGGCCTGTCCGCTCCCTCCGGACATCATCAGCATTGCCCCGCCGGACGCCTCAGCGCTGCGCCTGACATACTCCAGCGCTTCCAGGTCCCACTTGACGAACAGCCTGCTTTGGGAAAATACGGCGGAGCGGAGGAAAGAATACTCCCCGGCCGTGCAGCGGCGCACCTTTCCGGCCGCGGGCACTCCGAGGAGCTCCTTCGCCTTTATGGAAAACTCATTGATGAAAAATTGGTCCTGATACCCTCTCTCGCGGTAAAAATGGAACAGCCCCGCATCCGCGGGAACGAGCAGGGAGACGGCGGCGCCTTCCCGGCGCATCGTGTCATGCGCCGCAAGGAGCAGCGCGGTGCTGACGCCCTGCCCGCGGTACCCGATTCTTGTCGCAACAGCAAAGACGTAACGGCCGGGAAAGCTTGATCCCGGCGCGGTGAGCGTCACCGGAAGCATGCTGAGCATGCCGATGACCCCGCCGTCCTTCTCCATCAGCAGCATGTTGTCGTGGCGATGGCGATATCGAAAATAGAAGGCGGTCTCCTCCCGGCTGTCCCCGAAGGCCTCCTGCCACAGCGACATCAGTTCCTTCAGGTCATTGTCCCGCGGCTTTCTGATCACAGCGGCGCGATCAGCTCCGCGGAGCTCTTTTCCAGCAGGAAGGCCGGGTCGTAGGACAGCTTGGCTTTCCGCAGGCCCTCGTCCCCGGCGTCGTCCTCGCGGTTGATGTACCGGTATCCCCTGCAGTTTTCCCTGGCGAAGAGCTGGTTGATCATCTGGTAAGCGCCCTGGAGTTCATAAAACGCCTTTTCCACGTGGATGACGTATGTTTCGTCGTTGAGCGGCTCGCCCATCGAAAAGGCGACCACGCGTCCGCCTGTCCGCAGCAGCCCGCCTGTGAGCCCCAGTTCAAAGAAATGATCGAAGGCCTGTTCGACCGCGCAGGATTCCTGGAACAGGCTTTCATCCTCGCGGCAGCCCGCCTGAAGGCACCACTCAAGGTTCATCTTCTGCGCGTCCCCGATGTTCTCCCGGGTGATCTTTTCATAGGACCAGTCCGGATGGTTCATCATGAAGCGGTTGATGTGGTTGCGCTTGGAACTGAGTTTTTTCCCGCTGAGGCTGATCATCCGCTCCGCCTCATAATAATAGTCGTAGTCGCCGCGGTCCGGCGTAAAATTGAACCTGCCCGGGAAGGCGGCTTCCAGCCTGTCCCTGTCCTCGTTGACCACCGTGTTGAATATGAGGGGTTTGCCCCTCCCGCGGCAGTAGTCGTGCAGCGCCCTGACCACACGGTCCACGGGGCCGGCGCCTGCGGGGAAGATGAAACTGGGGTTCTCCGGATCCGACATGACGATCAGCCGGTCAAAGAGCAGCGCGGCGCTGAGCTTGTAGACCTTCCGCCAGATGAAGTTGGAGGTGAAGCTGTACTCCAGCGCGCTTCGGTGGCCCGCCCTGAGCGCTTTGTCCATCCAGGGCTTGTCCGATAATGTGATGGGGGAAAAGACCAGCGTTGAGGTGGAAGTAGAGATAAATAACACACCTTTCCGAATCAATTTCGGTTCTTTATACCAAACTCAATCGTAAACGCTTTGATGAGCCGGTCTTTTTCCGCCTCCGCGTTGCCTTTTTCACTCGGCGTAGGCTCCGCTACGCCTCATTCTTTCGGCTGAACGGAGCCATGAAAAATCCTCGTCCCATCTGTGCGTTTACTCATTCGTTTTGTATCCGTACAGAGACCCAAACAAACACAGCGTCTGGGCTCAGGGGCAGTATACCCGATTTCCCGTCCGGACGGAATCCCTCAGCGGCGGAAAGCGTTTTTGATGGCAGTCCGCCTTATCCTGTGGTATAATAAGAGAAACAGCGCAACCGCAGCCGGACGCCCGAGGATCTGCGAGCAAGGCGAGCCGGCTTCAAAGAGGGAGCCATCCTGAGCATGAGACAGACCTACGCCCTCGTCAGCCTTGACCATTACAAGGAGAACATCTCCGCTGTCAGATCCTGGATCGGCGACGGGGTCAGGCTGTTGGCTGTCGTAAAGGCCGACGCCTACGGGCACGGGATCGGGCGGATCGCGGGCGCGGCGGAGCAGGCGGGGGCCGACTGGCTCGGTGTGGCGATGGCCGAGGAAGGGATCGCGGTCAGAAGAGCCGGCATCAGGCTGCCGATCCTCCTCTTCACGGCCCTGAATGAGCAGGATACGTTCAGCGCCCTGGAGCAGGGCCTCACCCTGTGCGCGTACACGCCGGAACACATCGCATCCATCAGCAGAGCAGCGGAGAAGCTCGGCCGGGCCGCCGACGTGCACGTTAAGCTGGACACCGGCATGAACCGCATCGGCGCCAGGGATGAAGCGGAACTGGGCGCCCTGCTGGAGGCTGCCGGGAGGG
>CAZVSG010000015.1:22094-33230 GCA_964629345.1 uncultured Christensenella sp.
TCAGTGACCGTCAGCTGGAGCGTTTTCATCAGATGGTCCCTCTTCTGCCCAAGGGCATCCTGCTGCACGCTGCCGGATCCTCAGCCCTGCTGACCAGGAGGGACGCGCATTTTGACATGGTGCGGGCAGGGATCGCGCTGTACGGGTATTCGCCTGTCAAGACCTCCCTGCCGCTCAAGCCTGTGCTGAGCTGGACCGCTGAGATCAGCCACGTCAAAGAGATCAAAAAGGGCGACTGCGTCAGCTACGGCGCGACGTTCGAAGCGGGGGGGCCGATGAAGGTCGCGACGGTTTCTGTGGGCTACGGCGACGGGTTCAGCCGGATGCTTTCAAACCGCGGGCAGGTGCTGATCAACGGGCGGCGCTGCCGCGTGCTCGGCCGGGTCTGCATGGACCAGATCATGGCCGACGCGACGGAGGCGGGGCAGGTCAAGCCAGGCGATCAGGCGGTGCTCATCGGCGCTCAGGGGGAGGAGCGGATCACCGCCGATGACATCGCCGCCCAGACGGGTACGATCCCCTATGAAGTGCTCCTGAACATCTCAAAGCGCGTGCCGCGGCGGTACGAGTCAGTTTGAAGGGGAAGCAGATGCAGAACAAGCGCCCGAGGGTGAAAAAGGATCCGAAAACACCGCAGATCAGGAAGCCCTACCTCAGGGGGAGGGCCGTCAGCGCCCTGTCCGTCAGGCGCGGCCTGCGCGTCTTCGCCTATCTCATCGTCTCGGCTGTTCTGTTCCTGTTCCTGGGGCAGCTGCTCGCGCTGGAGTCCGCCTGGCTGCGGACGCTGCTCAACCTGGCCGTCATCATCGCCTTCTGCGGGCTTTTGTTCGGTGAAGGCGCGCGCATGGGGGAGGGGGACGTGACCTATGCCGAGATCGCGCTGCACCGGAAGTCCGAGGGCAGGGCCCTTGCTCCCGCTGACCTCAGCCGCTGCTATCATCCCGCCAAAGGCCTCCTGACCGCTTCGGCCGGCGCTTTCCCGCTGATGCTGCTGTGCCTGGTATATGCCTTCATGGCGCAGGAGAACCGCTATACCCTGGGCACGCTGCCCTCCTGGCTGACAGCCTATAAGGACAGGGCGGACGTCGCCCTTGCCCTCTCCTATTACGGGGACAGGGCGGGGGTGCAGATCGCGGATCTGATGCGCATGGCAGTCAGGCTGCTGGTCTTTCCCTACGTCAACCTGCTGGTCGCGGACGGCGGCGCGGGAACGCTGCTGGTGGAACGCCTCTCACCCGTCCTTCTCCTGATCGCGCCCCTGTTTTACGGCCTTGGCTATACGCAGGGCGAACGGTACCGCGCGATGGTCCATGGGGGCATCGCGGTCAATCAGCGCAAAGCGGAGAAACGCAGGAGAAAGGAAAGGCCCCAGCGGCGGGAGCCGCGGCAGCTGGTCTGATGGCGCTGCGCATCATCGGGGGCGAATACCGGTCCCGGCTGCTCAGGACCCCTTCAGGCAGGAACACGAGGCCCACGCGCGCCATGGTGCGGGAAGCGGTGTTCAACATCCTGCAAGGTCACTGCCCCGGCGCCAGGGTGCTGGACCTGTTCTCCGGCAGCGGCGCGATGGGGTTTGAAGCGCTCAGCCGCGGTGCTGTATCCGCCGTCTTCTGCGACGCGGACAGGGGGGCCGCGGAGACGGTCAGGGCCAATGCCGCGCTGCTGGGTGCCACGGACCGTTCCCTGATCCTTCACACGGCCTGGCAGGCGGCGCTGAAAGGCCAGGCTGAGGCGGGCAGGCGGTTTGACCTGATTTTTCTGGATCCGCCCTACGGCCTGAAGCCCGATGAAGTCCTTGAACGGATCGCTGAACTGGACCTGCTGGACGCGGACGGCCATATCGTCCTGGAACATGCCGCCGCCGCCCATCCCGGCATTCCAGCCGCGTTCCCGCTGTTCCGTTACCGCACCTACGGCGTCACGGCGCTGAGCATCCTGAGCAAAGGAGAGGGGCAGAAATGAAGGCCATCTTTCCGGGCAGTTTCGACCCCGTCACCCTGGGGCATCTGGACCTGATCGCCCGGGCCTGCGCGGTGTGCGATGAGTTGGTGGTCGCCCTTCTGGTCAACCCGGACAAGGGGGGGCTGTTCACCATTCCGGAGCGGCTTGCGCTGCTCAGGGAAGCCTGCGCGGGTCTGCACAACGTCAGCGTCGTCAGCAGCGCCGGCCTTCTGGCCGACCTTGCGCGGGAGACCGGCATCCGGGTGATCCTCCGCGGGCTGCGCACAGCCGCGGACTTCGACGTCGAAAACGCCATGGCGCAGGCCAACCGGACGCTGCTGCCCGGGCTTGAGACCCTGTTTCTGCCCGCATCCCCCGCCCTGTCCTGCGTTTCCTCCTCGCTTGTCCGCCAGATCGCGTCGCTGGGGGGTGACGTCAGCGGCTTTGTGCCCCGCGGCGTTGCGGAGACGCTCCGCACACGCTTTTCTCATAAGGAACAGACAGAATAAAGGAGGAAGGATTATGCCCAAGACAGAGATCTTCGCCCTGACCGACGAGCTGTCGCTGCTGCTGAAAAACGCCAAACGACTCCCTCTGACAGATACTGTGATGATCAATCACGGGACCGTTACCGACCTGCTGAAGCGCATCGTTGCCGCATACGACCCCGCGCTTGGGAACGCGCAGAAGATCATCAACAACGAGGAGCACATCATCGTCGACGCGCAGCGCAAGGCGGAGGAGACCATGCAGCAGGCGCAGGCCCAGGCCCAGGGGATGGTGAACGAGGCGAACACCTATGCCCAGACGACCCGGCAGAGCGGGGAAGAGTATTACGCCCAGACGCGCAAGGCGGCGGAGGATGAGGCCGGCGCGGTCATCGCGGACGCGCAGGCGCGCGCGCGCGACATGATCGAGGACGCCAAGGCGAAGGCGGATGAGCTGGTCAGCAAGACCACCGTGCTGGCCCGCGCGGAAGCCCAGGCCCGGGAGATCCTCGAGAACGCGAACCAGCACGCGCAGGCGCTGCGCACCCAGACGCAGAGCGAGCTGGACGGCCTGCTTGGCCACGTGGACAGCACACTGGCCGCCCAGCTCAACGAGCTGCGCGCCATCCGCCAGAACATCGCCGGGATCCAGTTTGACCAGGAAGCGAACTGATCCGTTTCCACTGATGATCCAATACCGGCATCCGCAGCCAAAAAGCACTCGGGCGATGCTTGAGCCTGCAGACAAACAATGCTTAGGGGAGTTTCAGAGGGCACAACCCTCTGACTGAAACCGTATCGCCCGGCAATGCCTGTCGGGCGGGGAGAATTGCGGAGCAATTCATTCCTTGCATTTTCACTGACCGGGAGCGAAGCGACCAAGTGAAAATGCCTGTTCTTCCTAAACGACAAAGTGTCCGCAGACACTTTGTCGATACATAAAAGCGCTCAGGCGAGCGCTTTTTGATGATCCCGGACAGGCCTGTCTACGGCTGTTTCAATCCGTTCAGCGCTTCCTCATAGGCAGCGGCCAGCTGGGGATCGCTCAGGTCGCCCGTGTCAAAGAACTTTGATTTCAATTCTTCCGGCATCTCCACGATCACGTCCGGGGTGATGCCCTCCTTGTGTACCTTGCGGCCAAGGGGGGTGAAGTACTGGGCGCCGGTCAGCTGAAAACCGGATTTCTCATCGCTGAGTGAAATGACGTACTGGATGACGCCCTTGCCGAAGGTTTTTGTTCCGATGAGCTTTGCCCGCTGATGGTCCTGCATCGCGCCGGAGAGGATCTCGGACGCCGAGGCGGAGTTCTCGTTGACCAGCAGGATGAGCGGCATCCCATCCCCGCCCTTCTCCGTCACGTGCTCCTCCCTGCTGCTGTAGCGGTCCAGGGTATAGTAGAGGAGCTTGCCGTCCAGGAAGATGTCGCCGATCTTCTCGGCGTCGCCCACCCATCCGCCCGGATTGTCCCTCAGGTCAAAGATCAGGCTTTTCATGCCCTTCGCTTTCAGCTCGTCAAAGGCGGCCCGGAAGGCTTCCGTGCTGCCGCCGGCGAACTCGAAGAGGATGATGTAGCCGACCTGGTCGTCCAACATCGTGTATTCGACGCGGTTCACCACGATTTCGGCCTTGATCAGGTCAAAGGGGATCACCTCGCCGTCGCGGACGAGCTCGATGTGCACCTTCTCGCCCGGGACCCCGCGCATGACGTCCACCGCGTCCTGCATGGTCGCCGTGGTCACCTGGATGTCCTCCACGGACAGGAAGACGTCGCCCTTCCTGATCCCCGCCGCCTCAGCCGGCGTATTCCGGAACACCCTGGTGATGGTGACGGAGGAATCCTCGTAGTCTCCCAGCATCTGGACCCCGATGCCGGCATACTTGCCGGTGTCATCTTCCTGCATCTTCTGCCATGCTTCCTCAGGGTAATAGAAGGAATAGGCATCCTCCAGGCCGGACAGAAGCCCCTGGATCGCGCCGTCCATCACTTTCTGCTGGTCGGGCTCCTCATAATAGTACGCGTCGATGTACTGCTTGACCTCGTCAAGCAGCTCGTACTGCTTCAGCCGCTCATATTCTTCCCGGGGGATGGTGACGCTGTCGCTCTTCGCGCTGTTCCAGAAGCTGGCGCCGCCCGTCAGGGGCAGCGCGAGAAAGACGGACAGGGCCAGCACAATGCACAGCAGGCGGCGGGATTTGGTCATATATTCATTCCTTTCATGGCTGCGCGGAAAAGACCGCGCCGGCGGCCTTCACGCGCTTTCTCATTTCAAGCAGCAGTTTGAACGTCATGGCGTCGCGGAAATGCCGCAGGTCCAGCCCGCAGACCCTGTGGATCTTGTCCAGCCTGTAGACGAGGGTGTTGCGGTGGATGTACAGCTCCCGCGCCGCGTCGGTGAGGCTTAAGTCGTTGCGGATGAAGGCTTCGGCTGTATCCAGCATCTCGTTGCTGAGCAGCTTGGCCTTGTCGGGGCTGAACAGCAGCGCCGTGTACCGCGCGGCTGTATCAGCGGGGATCTCTGACAGGAAACGTTCCAGGATGAGCTTCCCATACTCGTACACCTGCGGATCGGAGCGGAAAGCGCTGCCGATCTCAAGCGCATGGCGCGCCTGCCGGAAGGAGCCGCCCAGTTCCCTGAGGGTTTCTGCTGTCCCGCCGATGCCGATCTGCGCCTGGAGCCCCAGTTCGTTCTGCAGGGTGTCCTGAAGGGCCAGGGCATACTCCAGCATTTCATCCCCGCCGCCCTCAGCCGTATCCCGGGCCAGCACCGCGTTCCGGCTGTCGATGCTGACCAGCAGGTCCGTGTCCTTCATCGGCAGCACGTCGTGCAGCGCGTCCCAGACGCTCTGGCCCTGCAGGCCCTGGATGCAGATAAGCGCGGCGCAGCGGGGCACGCCGTCCCGGATCCCGTGGTCCGCCAGCACCGCTTCCAGCTCTTTTTCACTGATTTCATTTGTCAGAAGGCGCTTCAGGGCGTTGTTCAGGTCTCCCGTCACGCCGTGCATGGCGCGCACCGTCCGGATCAGACTGGCACAGAGCAGCAGGATGTCCTTCGCGCCCGGCTTGTCCCTGACTGCGAGTGCCTGGGACTCAAAGCCCGGCAGAAGATAGAACAGGTATCCGCTTTTTGCGACCGGCACGCCCGCCGGGAAAGGGTCGGGCAGCAGAAAGACGTCCGGCAGTTCCGGGACAAGGCAGCGGCCCTGCCGGTCCAGCAGGGTGACCTGCTGGGTGAGGCGGCCGAACTCCTCCCCGATCCTGCTCCGGATGTCCTCCAGCAAGGCGCTGTCACCTCATTTCACGATATGGACGGATTATACCACGCACGGACTTGCTTGAAAACAAAACGGGGAAGCCGCCTCTTTTCCGCCGCCATGAAAACGTGTATCATGCCCACGGTCAGGATGATGGAAGGACGTGGTGCGGTGGAACTGATAGGGGAACTCGCGGCCATTCTCGCCGCGCTGTCGTGGACGGTGAACAGCCTTGTCATCGAGCGGCTGGGCAGGGGCTTTTCCGCCTGGGCGCTGAACATCCTGACCAAATCAGGCGGGCTGATCGCGGTGAGCCTCCTGTCCCTTCTGCTGCGGGGCTCCCTGCTTCCGGGCGCTGACCTGAGGCAATGGGGCTTGCTGCTGCTCTCCGGTTTTGTCGGCTTTTCGATCGGGGACGGATTCCTGTATGCCGCTTTCCAGCGCCTGGGCGCGAAGCGCACGATGCTCATCTTCTCCGCCAATCCCGTTTTCGCCGCCCTGCTGGGCTGGCTGATCCTGGGGGAGACCCTGGGCTTCAAGCACATCGCGGGCATCCTGACGGCTGTTTCCGGCATCATGATCGTGATCCTGAGCGACACGCCCGCCAAAGGGGAGAAGGCGGACGCGCGGGGGATCCTGTTCGCGGCGCTGGCGACCCTGGGCCAGGCGGTGGGCGTGCTGCTGAGCAAGGCGGGCATGCAGGGACTGGACGCGGTGCCGGCCGCCCAGATCCGCCTGGTGGGCGGGACGCTCGGCATGGCGGTCCTCATCAGCATGGCGCGCCAGTGGAAGAGCATTCCCCGGGTCCTCCGCGCCCCGAGCGGCCGGAAAGTCATTGTGACAAGCGTGGTGCTGGGCACCCTGATCGGCATGGTGCTGTCCATGTTGGCCATCAAGTTCACCCGGGTCGCGGTCGCTTCCATCCTGACCAGCCTGATGCCGGTCATGATCCTGCCCATCTCCGGCGTTTTCCTCAAGGAAAAGATCACCCTGCGCGAGATCGTCGGAGCTGTGACCGCCGTGCTGGGCGTTTCGATCCTCTTCCTGTAGCCGGCCGTCCCGGAAGATGCCGACGGAGAATTCTTCTTGACGGACCGCCGTATCCCCGGTGCAAACATCATTTCTGTTGGTATAATCTATCTGAACAATGCCCTTACGGAGTCAAGTCCAGAATAGTGTGTAAATTCGTCCAGTATCATGAGGCAACAGAAAGTGGTACCGCAGTGTCACCGGGTTGAGCTCTTTCCGCCAGGTACTCGTTCATATTCAGGTACATCCGTCCGGTCTGCCACTCCTCATGGATCTCCATCAGCAGCGCGCCCAGCAGCCGGTGCAGCGACTGCTCGTTGGGAAAGATGCGGATCACCCGCTCCCTTCTCCGGAGTTCCTCGTTCACGCGCTCCAGGCCGTTGGTGGTTCTGAGCCGCCGCCGAATGGAAGGCGGAAGGCTCAGAACCGCTGTCACGTCATCAAATCCTTCTTCCAGCACTTCCACTGCTTTCGGCGCGGTCTCCCGGAACCTTTCCGCGATTCGCTCCCGGATGATCACCGCCGTTTTGTAATCGTCCGCCTCATACAGGCTCCGGAGCGCGTCATGTACCTCAGTCCGAAGTTTTTTGGGGCAGACATCCAGGACGTTCCTGGAAAAATGGGTCTGGCAGCGCTGCCAGGCCGCTCCTTGAAAACACCTCCTCACCGCCTGCACCAGCCCCTTGTGTGAATCGGAAATGACCAGATCGACCTCTGACAGTCCCCGATCCTTCAAGGCGTTGAAAAAGCTCGTCCACTCCGCCTCTGATTCGGTATCCGCGCACTGGAATCCCAGCACTTCCCGGGTCCCTTCCTCATTCACCCCCAGCGCCACCATCAGCCCCTTGGAGTGAACCCGGTCTCCATTGCGTACTTTTGTGAACGTCGCGTCCACCATCACAAAGGGATAGCGCTTCCCCAATTCCCTGTTCCTAAATGCCTCCACCGCCGGGTCCAGCGCGGCGCACAGCGCTGAGACCGTCGATTTCGAAAAACTCGTCCCGCACAATTCTTCCGTAATGGCCGACACCTTCCGGGTGGACACCCCCTGAATCACCATCTCCATCATCGCCAGTAACAGCGCCTGCTCGCTTCTCTGATACCGCTGGAACAGGTCTGTGCTGAATTCACCGTTCCTCAGCCGCGGCACCATCAGCCGCAGTTTCCCGACCCGGGTATACAGCTCCCGCTCCCGATAGCCGTTCCTGTACGTACACCTGTCGTCACTGCGCTCGTAAGGGCCCGCCCCGATCTGCTCGCTGGCCTGCGCGCTGAGCGTTTGGTTGAGGAGCACACTCATCAGACCCGCAAACGCTTCATCCCTGCCTTCAGCCGTGAACAACCCTTTCAAAATCTCGCTGTCCAGTGTAAGATTCACTTGAGCCATGTCGCTTCTCCTCCGTATCGTTGTTGGTCTTCTCAACCTCATGATACCAGGGATGAGCGCTTGGCTCACTCCAATTTACACCAGTATATGGACTCCATCCCTTACGGCAGAAAGGCGGTGACATCATGGAGAAAAAGACGAGTTTCTCCTCATTGCGCAGGTTCAACCTTTTCATGGGCGGGCTGCACCTGATCCAGGGCGGCCTGATGGTGTTCCTTTTCCTGAGTGTTGACAGATTCAACGCGTTCCGCCTGCCCATGCAGTCCAACTTCCTCAGATTTGATCCCGTCGCCATGCGCCTGGTCACGGACACCAGGCTGGTGTGGAACGTGCCCTTCGCGCTGTGTGTATCGGCCTTCCTGTTCCTGTCAGCGGTCGCGCACTTCATCATCGCGGCACCGGGAACCAACGCGGTGTACAACCGCGGGCTTGAGAAGCACATCAACCCGTTCCGCTGGTATGAGTACGCGCTGAGCTCCTCGGTGATGATCGTCCTGATCGCCATGCTGCTGGGCATGTACGACATCGGCGCGCTGATCCTGCTGTTCGCGCTGAACGCTGCGATGAACCTCTTCGGCCTGCTGATGGAGAAGCTGAACCAGGGAAGGGAGAAGACAAGCTGGATCGCCTTCAACTTCGGGACCTTTGCCGGGCTGGTCCCCTGGATCGTGGTGTTCCTGTATGCCTTCGGCAACTCCGACCTCTCCCGCGTGCCGTGGTTCGTGTATGCCATCTTCGGTTCCTACTTCGTCTTCTTCAACCTCTTTCCCATCAACATGGTCCTTCAGTATAAAAAAGTCGGAAAATGGCGCGACTATCTCTATGGAGAGCGGGGCTACATCATCCTCAGCCTGGTTGCCAAAAGCGTGCTGGCCTGGCTGGCTTTTGCCGGGGCGATGCAGCCTGTCTGATCCCGCGCATCCGTCTGATCCCTGTGCGACGGCTGCTTTTCCGTGACCCGCCGGGCATTCCGTGAATGCCCGGTTCTTTTATCCGCTTTTCTGTCCCGGCGGACGGGTTGCCGCCGGATGCGGATAAAATTAGACAGAAACGCTGAAAATGCATGGATTTTATTGACATCAGCGCACCGCGCGGGTAAGATGCGGTTGGTTCCGTTTCTTACTTGTCCTTTCCGGAGGAAATAAGATGCAGAAGATCATCCAGGTCGAGGGGCTGAAAAAGTCATATGGCAGTGTCGAGGCCGTGAAGGGCGTTGATTTCTACGTGGAGAAAGGCAAGCTCTTCGCGCTGCTGGGGCCTAACGGGGCCGGGAAATCCACGATCATCGACATCCTTTGCACCTTCCTCAAACCGGACGCGGGGCGCGTGAGCGTTGACTCCCTGACCCTGGGGAAGGACGACGCCGGGATCCGCGGGAAGATCGGCGCGGTTTTCCAGGACGGGCTGCTGGATCCTCTGCTCACGGTCGAGGAGAACCTGAGGGCCCGCGGCGGGCTGTACGGCCTCAGCGGCGCGAAACTGAGGGATGCGGTGGAATCTTCCGCCGCCGCCGTGGGCGTCACAGGCATCCTCAAGCGCCCCTACGGCAAGCTCTCCGGCGGGCAGAGGCGGCGATGCGACATCACCCGCGCGCTCATCCACCGGCCGGACATCCTGTTCCTTGACGAGCCCACGACCGGACTGGATCCCCAGACCCGCAGAAGCGTCTGGGACACGGTGCTGGAGCTTCAGCGCACCAACGGCATGACGCTGTTCCTCACGACCCATTACATGGAGGAGGCGGCCGGCGCAGACTTTGTCATCATCATCGATGAGGGGAAGATCGCGGCGAAGGGGACCCCTTCCGAGCTTGAGGAGGAATATACCGCCGACAAGCTCACCCTGGTCTGCAGGGACGTGGCGAGGGTCAAAGGGCTGCTTGAGGAGAAGGGCCTTCCCTGCCAGCAGGTCGCCGAGACCCTCACACTCAGCGTCGCTTCATCCCTGGAGGCCCTGCCCCTCATCCAGCTGAGCAGGGAGCACCTTTCCGGCTTTGAAGTGACAAAGGGGACCATGAACGACGTTTTTCTTGCGATCACGGGAAAGGAGATTCGGGAATGAACGCCTTGCTGACCCGGAACCTGCGGGTTTTTTTCAGGGACAAAGCCTCGGTCTTCTTTTCACTGCTGTCCGTCATTATCATCATCCTGATGTACGCGCTGTTCCTGGGCGACGCCTGGTCCAGCGGGAGCATGTTCAAGGACAGGGAAGGCGTGCGGACCATGATGGACCACTGGATCATGTCGGGCCTGCTGGCCGTCGTGTCCGTCACCTCCACCATGGGCGCCTACGGGATCATGGTCGACGACAAGGTGCGCAAGATCAGCAAGGATCTGTATTCCTCGCCCATCACCCGCGCCGGCCTGACGGGGGGCTACATCCTGGCCGCCTTTATCATCGGCCTGATCATGAGCCTTGTCACCGCGGCATTCGCCGTTGTGTACATCGTTGTGCGCGGCGGCGCGTTCCCGGCGCTGGTGACGCTGCTCAAAACGGGCGGGCTCATCATCATCAATTCCCTGTCCAACACCGCCATCGTGCTGTTCCTGGTTTCATTCGTCAACAGCTCCAACGCCTTCGGCACCGCCAGCACGCTCATGGGCACGCTCATCGGCTTTCTGACCGGCATCTACATGCCCATCGGCGTCCTGCCCCCGGCCGTGCAGGCGCTCATCAAGTTCGTCCCGACCTCCCATGCCGCGGCGCTGTTCCGGCAAGTCCTGATGGAGCAGCCGATCCGGACCGTCTTTGCCGGCGCGCCAAAGGAGATGGTCGAGGAGTTCAGCAGGACCATGGGCGTCACGCTCACGGCGGGGAGCCAACCGATCACGCCGCTTCAGCACCTCCTGGTCCTGGCGGCCTCCGCCGTGCTGTTTTCCCTCCTCTCCCTCTGGTCGCTGTCCAGAAAAAGGAACTGATCCGCGGGTCCCCCTCCTTTCCGGGCCTCCCTGATGACAAAAGGGAGGCCTGAGTTTTCAAGGCCTGCGCTCACCCCCCAAAAAACGGGTATTCTCTATCAGGATGCGGTGCGATCCCCGC
>CAZVSG010000016.1:0-26458 GCA_964629345.1 uncultured Christensenella sp.
CGCGCGCGAACACAAAACCACCGTCACCAGCCTGCTGGCCGCCCTGATGCTGCGGGCGCTGATGAACCGCAAGAAGGAGAGCCGCAGGGGCCGGGACAGGCCGGTCAAGCTTTCCCTGCCGGTGAATCTGCGCAACGTCTACCCCTCAAAAACGCTGAGGAATTTTTCCTTTTACGTCAACGTTCCCGTGCGGATGGATTACGGGGAGTACAGCCTGGACGACCTGATCGCGATGGTCAGCCACTATATGGGGATCGAAACGATGGAACCCATGCTCAACGCGCGCTTTTCCGCCAACGTGAAGGCGGAGCGGAACCCGCTGCTGCGCGCCGCGCCGCTTGTGATCAAGACCCTCGCGCTCAAGGCGGTGTTCAGGGTCACCGGGGAGCGCTACATGACCAGCACGCTGACCAACATGGGGCGGATCGCGATGCCCCCTGAAATGGAGCAGCACGTCGAGCGCATGGACCTGGTGCTGGGGCGGTCCCGGAAGACGCCGCTGAACTGCGCAATCCTCAGCGCCTGCGGCAAGACGATGGTCACGTTTTCGATCACCATGATGGAAACGGACGTAGAGAGGGATTTCTTCACAAGCTTGATCCGGCTGGGCGTTCCCGTCCTGATCGAAAGCAACTGACACGATTTCCCATTTTGACCCTACATAGGGAGGAACGATTTTGTCATACTGTGTGGAGTGCGGCGTAGAGCTTGCCAGGAACCTGGGGAAATGCCCGCTGTGCGGGACCCCCGTCCTCAATCCCAGGCAGCCCGCGCCCGATCTGTCAGAGAATCCAAACCCGGACGTCTTTGAGGAAGCCATCAGCCACATGGACCGCGGGTACGCGCGGCAGCTGGCCGTGGTCGCGGTGCTGATCCCGATGCTGATCGTCCTGGGGATCGACCTCATCGACGGCGGGGGGATCTGGTCCCCCTTCGTGATGGGCGCCCTGGGGATGCTGTGGTGTTTTTTCGCCGTGCCCCTGCTGTTCAGGCCGAAGAAACCGTACCTGTACATCGTCGTTGACGCGCTGGCCCTGTGCGGCTTCCTTGCGCTCGTCTCCGCGCTCACGGACGGTTTCTCCTGGTATCTGGGCGTCGTGATGCCCCTGCTGGTGCTCGCCGGGCTGATGACCCTGATGATGCTGCTGGTCTACCGGCGGCTTGAAATGCGCAGGCTGCACCGGGCGGCCATCCTGATGCTGCTGATGGCGGCGCTTCTTATGGGGGTGGAGCTCATCCTGGATCTCAACGCGTTCGGGAAGGTCTCCCTCGGCTGGTCGGTGTATGCCGGCATCCCGATGCTGGTCATTTCGCTGATGCTGGCCGGGATCGAGCAGAACAAGGCGCTCAAGGAGGCCATCAGAAAACGCCTTTTCATCTGATCTGACCCATAAATGGCTGATTTGGCGCTTGCGGCGTCATTATTTACATGGTAAAATCCTGTCAGCACGGAGGACTTTCATGATGGGCGACCTGGGGCGCGCGTGGCGGACGCTGTGTGAGACGCGCTTCCAAACCGGGGTGCCGCTGTCAGGCCTGACCACCATCAGGACCGGCGGGCCTGCGCGATGGTTTCTGGACGTTGAAAATGAGGAAGAGGCCGCGCTGGCCTGGATCGCCGCTCAGGCGGAGGGTGTCCCGGTTCTCTTCATCGGCAACGGGTCCAACCTTCTGATCCCCGACTGCGGCTATCCGGGTCTGGCCGTCCATTTCGGGACGGGATTCTCAGGGATGTCGCTGGACGGCCGGCGCGTCCGCGCGCAGGCGGGCGTCCTGCTCAAAGCGCTTGCCTGCTTCGCGGCAGACCATCATCTGGCCGGCCTGGCTTTCGCGGCGGGGATCCCCGGATCCCTGGGCGGCGCGGTGTTCATGAACGCCGGCGCTTTCAGCGCGGAGATGTCCCGGGCCGTCGAGTCGGTGGACTGCCTGCGCGCCGACGGGAAGCGGCTGAGGCTGAGCCTTCAGGAAGCCCGGATGACCTACCGCCATACCCGCATGATGGATGAGGGCCTGGTGGTGCTGGGCGCGACGCTGCTGCTCTCCCCCGGCGGCCGCGAAGCGCTGTATGCCGAAATGGCACAGTATCAGACCCTGCGGAGGGATAAGCAGCCGCTCACCTGGCCCAGCGCCGGTTCCTTCTTCAAGCGGCCCCCCGGATATTTCGCCGGGGCCCTGATCGAGCAGACGGGTCTCAAGGGCCTTCGGATCGGGGACGCCCAGGTGAGCGAGAAGCACGCGGGTTTCCTGATCAACCTGGGAAGCGCGACCACGGCGGACTTCATCGCGCTCAAGAATGAAGTGCAGCGCCGGGTCATGGAACGCTTCGGCGTCATGCTGGAGCCGGAGGTCCGCATCATCCCGGAGACCCCGGGATGAGCCATTCCTCACGGATCAAGGCCGAACTGGCCGCGCTGCCGGTCCAGAAGCGATGCTGCGTCAACGCGGAACTGGGGGGCCTCATTTTCGGGGCATCGGTGATGACGCTGTCGGGCACCCGTCAGGTCAGCCTCAGTTTCAGAACGGACGACCCCGCGGTGATGCGCCGCGCCCTGAAGCTGTTCAACGCCTCGGGTCCCGCGCACGCAAGGCCCCGGCTGCTGCTTCAGACCCGCACCGCCGGGAGGAAGCAGTACCTGCTGCAGCTGTCCCAGGCGGACACGCACCGCCTGCTGCGCGAACAGGGCATGCTGCGCCCGGACGGGGAGGGCGGAGAGCGCTTCTGCGCCCCCAGGAGGGTGATGCGGCGGCACTGCTGCCGCCGGGCCTATCTGCGCGGTTCCTTCCTGGCCTGCGGCTATATGGCTGACCCGCGCAGGCGGTACCACGCGGAATGGGTGTTCCAGGACGCCGCCCGCGCATCGCGGCTGAAGCGCGTGCTGAGCCAGTGCGGCCTGACGGCGGGGCTCTCCTCCCGCAGGGGCCGGTCGGTGATCTACATCAGGGACGGAGACCGGCTGGCCGAGCTGCTCAAACTCATGGGCGCCTCGCTGAGCGTCTTGTCCATGGAGAACAGCAGGGCCGAGAAGAGCCTCAGGGAAAGCGCCAACCGGGCGACCAACTGTGACCATGCCAACCTGAGAAGACAGCTCTCCGCAAGCGCCGGGCAGGTCCTGGCGATCGAAAAGATCTCACTGCACATGGGCCTGAACGCCCTGCCGCAGCGCCTGGAAGCGCTGGCCAGGATGAGGCTGGCCCAGCCGGACGCCTCACTGAGTGATCTGGGCGGGATGCTGGATCCGGAGCTCAGCAAATCAGGCGTCCAGCACCGGATGCAGGAACTGATGAAGCTGTCCCGAACGCTGCCGGATGTGACCACATAACGGGGTGATGCCCCGGGAAGGGAGAAGCCTTATGATCAAGCGGAAAGTGGTCCTGGGCGGGATCCTGCCCTTTACAGCCGAACGCGCCGGCAGGATGACGCGCACCGCGAACGGCTTCACTTCCCATATCCTGCTGCAGGACAGCCGCGGCACCTTTAACGGCAAGTCCATGCTGGGCCTGCTTTCCCTGGGCAAACTCTCCGGGCGCGAGATGACCCTTCTGGCCGAAGGCGCCGACGAGGAGCGCGCGGCGGAAACGCTCGCGGCCCTTCTGGAGGCGGAGGATGATCCCGCCGCGACATAAAAAGGGTTGTAAATCCATGATCTATTGACAGAATGTTACATTTCTGTTATATGTGGGGCGGAATCCCGGGGAGTTCCCCTGCGCTTGCCGCGGGAAAGGATGATGACGATGACAAATGCAAAGAAAGCGGACCCGTTTCGCAGGCTGCTGAAATGGACGATCGCCCTGCTGGTTCTTTTCGCGCTGTTCGCGACCGGCTTTGTTCTGCTGGATCAATACCAGAAGGGGGAGCGGGACCGCCAGGCGGCGCGCATCCAGGAGGAGAACAAGGCTCTGGTCGAGGAGTACAACAGGCAGCTTGCCCAGCAGCAGGCCAGCCTTGAAGTCGGAGAGGTCAAAACCTGGCCGGAGGCGAAGGAAAGCGGCTGGGACGTGCTGGACGTCAGCGATTTCCCCATCACCGACACACGCGAGGAGCAGGTCACCCGCGCGGACCTGCTCAAGGGCGGCCTGCTGCTGGTGAACCGCTGGCATGAGATGCCGGCGGACTATACGCTGGTGGAAGGCGATCTGAAATCCATCGGCACGGAGACCTCCTACCGCGTGCCGGTCAGGGACGGCAACGTGACCCTGCTGCCCCCCGCCATCGAAGCGCTGGACAGTTTGATCGCAGCCGCCAAAGCCGAGGGGATGGAGCACTTCATCGTCAGGGAAGGCTACCGCGACGCGCAGACGCAGCTGGGGTATTGGCAAACCGAAGTGGCCCGGTATGAGGACCGCTATTCCGGCGACGCGCTGGTTGAGAAAGCCCGCGAGCGGGTCGCCTATCCCGGCACCAGCGATTACCATACCGGACTGAGCGCGAACATCGACGTGTACGACGCCAACGACAGCGCGCTCAACAGCCTGAACTTCCAGGAAACGGCCCAGGCCGAATGGCTCAACGCGAATGCCTGGGAATACGGCTTCATCTTCCGCTTCCCCGTGCAGGGCTATCCCGCCGCCGATACGGTGGACAAGGCCCACAAGACCGGCATCAACCTGAAGATCGACGCCTACCGCTTCGTCGGCGTGCCCCACGCGGCGGTGATGCGGCACCTGGGGCTGTGCCTGGAGGAATACATCGACTACCTCATCGCGCATCCCCACATCGCGGTTTACCTGGACGGCGAACTGAAGTATGAGATCTACCGACTCCCCGGCGGCAATGAGGACACTGCGCTGGGCCTGCCCGCCAACGCCAGCGGGTTCATCGCATCCACCGACAACATGGGCGGTATGGTCATCGCAGCGGTCTACTGACAATGACAGGCCCGAAAAGACACCCGCGCCCCGGAGCGATCCGGGGCGTTTTCCTTCCATCCATCGATATGCAGGGGGCTAAAACAAACCGCTGATCAAAACCAATGCCGGCGCGATCACGATGGCCGGCAGCAGGTCCGCGACCTTGATCCTGGTGACACCCAGCAGGTTCAGCCCCAGGGCGAGGATGAGCAGGGACCCGGCGCCGCCCAATTCATTCACCGCCTGCGGGGTCAGCAGGGGGGCGATCAGCCCGGAGGCGAGCGCGATGGCTCCCTGATAGAGGAGCACGGCCAGGGCGGACAGCATGACGCCCGGACCCAGGGTAGCGGCAAACATGACGGCGGCGACAAAATCCAGCGCGGACTTCGCGTACAGCGTGGCGTTGTCACCGCGCAGCCCCGCGTCCAGCGAACCGGTCACCGCCATCGCGCCCACGCAGAAGAGCAGCGAGGCGGTCACAAACCCTTCCGCCACCCGGCCTCCGCCGCCGCGGACGATCGCCTGCGCCTTCTCACCCAGGCGGGCGACCTTCCCGTCCAGATCCAGCAGGGTTCCCAGCAACGCGCCCAGGACCAGCGCACCGATGAGAAAAAGCGGGTTTCCGCTCCTCAGGGAACCTGAAAAGCCGATATACAGCGTGCAAAGGCCGGTGCCGGTCATGGCGGCGCTGGTATACTTCTCCTTCAGGAACCTCCCGAAAAGGCAGCCGATCAGACCGCCCAGGGCGACCGCCGCCGTGTTGACCACTATACCAATCATATCTCCCTCCGATCACAGAACGATTTCGGTCAGCAGAACGGCCAGACAGGCGGCGCCAGCCACCTGCAGAAGCCCCTTCCCCCGCCAGGCGGCCGCCAGGGCAGCCAGGAACCCCATGAGGCCGGAAAGAACGCTGCCGGTTGAGAGCACCATATCCGGGAAGGCCATCGCGGCCAGGGTCACATACGGCGCATACCCCAGGAAGGCGCGCAGGAAAGGGCTCCTGATGGGGCGCCTGATGAGGAGAAAGGGCAGGGCACGCACCAGGAAGGTGGTCAGGGATATCGTCAGGATATACCGCCAGGGATCAGCCATCCTGTCCCTCCTTTTCCGGAAAAAGCTTCGCCGCGGCGGCTGACAGCACGATCCCGATGAGGGAAACGCGCAGCCCCGGGGAGATCGCCCGGGTCAGAGGCAGAAACCGCATGATCAGGCTCAGCCCCATCGCGCACAGGGAGATGAGGAGAACGGGCCTGCTCCTCCTGCACGGCGGGACCACCACCGCGATGAACATCGCATACAGCATGACGCCGGCGGCGTTGAGAAGGATCTCCGGCATCCATGCGCCAAGAGCGGCGCCAAGCCAGGTGCCAAGCGCCCAGCAGGGGATGGTGGCCGACATCATGCCAAAGTAATAAGCGGGGGGAAGCGGGCTTGTGCGGCTGACAGCCAGGGCGAAGAGCTCATCCGTGACGTCAAAGGCGATGAGCAGGCGCTGTCCCAGCCCCGCGCCCCGCTCAACCTTCTGGGTAAGGCCGGAAGACATCAGGACGTAGCGCAGGTTGACGACGACCTGGGTGAAAGCCGTCGACAGCAGGGATGCGCCGGACGCGATGGCGGAAAAACCGGCGAACTCCCCGGCGGACGTGTTGGTGATGAGCGACAGGAAGGCACCCTGCCAGGCGGAAAGCCCGGCCCTGCGCGCCGCCAGGCCCAGGGTGAAGGAGACAGCCAGATACCCCAGCGCGACCGGCACCGCGTCCCTCATCCCGCTGATGAACTCCTTTTTCATGCCACCCCTCCCGTCAAGAGCACAGTATAGGCAAAAAGCCGCCCGGGCTCAAGCGGAACCGGGATTCTTTCAGTCCTTGAGAAATCGGCCGTGTTTGATACAATGGTTTCAAAGGGAACCTTCGATTCGGACGGATGGTCCGTAAAAGGGAACGGATGACGGCAGAGAAAGCGGAGAAGAAAGAGAAATGAAGCTGGGCGGCACGGTGACGGGGGCATGGTCGACCCCGGAGGAATGGAAAGAACTGCTGATCAGATCGCGCTTCGCGGCGGTCACCTGCCCGGTGGACAGCGCGGCGCCAAGGCAGCTGGCCCGGGATTATTTTGACGCCGCGAGGGAAGCGGGCGCTGCGATCGCGGAGGTCGGGGTCTGGAATAACGTCCTGTCCGCGGAGGAAAAGGAGCGCGGCGCGGCAAAAAAGTACGCCAGGGAACAGTTGGCCTTCGCGGATGAGATGGGCGTCCCCTGCTGCGTCAACATCGCCGGCTGCAGGGGCAGCCGCTGGGACGGCGCCTACCCGGATAACTATTCCAGGGACACCTATGACCTGATCGTGGAGACAGTCCGGGACATCATCGACGCGGTCAGGCCGCTGCGGGCTTTCTACACGCTGGAGCCCATGCCCTGGATGGTGCCGGACGGGCCCGACGAATACCTGAAGCTCATCCGCGACGTCGGCCGGGAGCAGTTCGGGGCGCACATGGATTTTGTGAACATGATCAACAGCCCGCGCCGCTGGCTCCTCGCGGTCCCCTTCATCGGGGAGTGTTTCAGCAAGCTGGCCCCCTGGATCAAAAGCACACACCTGAAGGACACCGTAATGGAAGCGCCATTCACCGCCGTCATCCGTGAAACGGCGCCCGGCAGGGGCACGCTCGACTACACCCGCGTCCTTCCCGTCATCGCCGCCCACCTGTCCCCGGACGCCCCGGTGCTGCTGGAGCATATGGGGAGTTTTGAGGAATACGCGGCAGCCTATGACCATGTGGCAGCCGCCGCCGCGCAGGCGGGGATCCCGGTCCGCTGAGGGCATTGCCCGCCCACAAAACGCTCCCAGTCTCTCCTTCATGTCCGGTTCATTGATACCGATATGGATGACCGCGCTGATCTAAGTGGGACAATTTCCGCCCGCGCTGACGGATTTTTGTACAGCAAGGATTGACGAAGGGAGGAAGTTGGGCTATAATGCACCCCGGAACTTAAACATACATGAGGAGGATTTCCATGAAGAAGACCCTGTCACTCATCGTCGCGCTGCTCCTGGTCGTATCCCTCGGTTCCGCCATGGCTGAATCCGCTGTGAAGCACGGCCTGGGCATGGTCACGTCCGTCGCCAAGCCCACCGATGCCACCGCGGAGAAGGCCGGTTCCACGCAGGTCAACACAACCGTCTGCAGCGTTGAGCTGGATGCCGACGGCAAGATCCTGGCCGTCATCTGGGACGTGCAGCAGACCAAGATCTCCTACGGCCTTGACGGCAAAGCCGTCGTGCCCGCTCCCGAAGCCCTGCTGACCAAACTGGAAAAGGGCGAGGCCTACGGCATGAGGAAGAACAGCGCTATCGGCAAGGAATGGTTTGAGCAGATCGCGGCGCTCGTCGAGTACTGCGTCGGCAAGACTGTCGAGGAAGTGCTCGGCATGGAAACGTTCCAGCGTGACGAGAGCCACACCGCCGTGCCGGCCGTGGAAGACCTGAAGGCTTCCGTGACCATCACCGTGGGTGACTATCTGGCCGCCCTGGCGAAGGCCGCCGCCAACGCGAAATAAAGAGCAATGACGGGAGCCCGGCAGCGGGCATCCCTCAGAAGAACGTGCCCGGGCACGTTCCCGGTCAAACAGGAAAGAGCCGCCCTTTCGGGTCGGCTCTTTCCTGTTGTCCATCATCATCTCTGTCAAGCGCCGGCGTCTTCCCCCAGGCTGTTCACCGCATGCCGCTGGAGGATCTCCTCCGCGGTCTCCGCGGCCGTTGTAACGTCCTCCCCAAACGCCCTGTCTTCCGCCTCGCTGATGAACCTGCAGCGATATCCGGCCAGACATCCGATCAGCACGATCAGCAGGAAGGGGCCGCGAAGCAGTATAAGGAGCAGGAGGAGCAGGGCGGCAAGCGCGGCGGGCATCTCAAGGATCCGCTTCCCATGCCTTATGATCATCAGATGGTTCCGGCTGCCCCGCCGGATGGTCTCGCCCATCTGCGCGAACGCCCCGCTGTGCCATCCCCTCTGATCGTCAGCCTTCCTGCCGTGCTGCCCTACTGAGCCGTTTTGAAGGGCTTTCATCGCCCGCGGCAAATCCCAGCCGGAGGCTTCCAGCGCTTGTTTCGCTTCCCCGTAACTGATGCCAGCCTTTTTCCTGAGGGTCTCCGCCATTTCAAACCGTTCCATACCGCTTCTCCCTTCGCCGCCAAGGCGCTGTCGATCCATCCGCAGGATAAGCCGCCCGGATGAAAGCAAAAGGTGACAGGGATGAAAACACGATTAAAAAGCGAAAAACCTTTCAAAGTTTTCCGCCTGCTTCCTAAAGACTTGTTTCACGCACCGCCGGGCGCTTTGGGCAGCAGGCCCTCCGCCGTACTCTTCCCTTGCCGGGAATCGGCTTCATCTTCCCCCGTGTCCTCGCGGGTACCGATGGAAACGGGCATATCAATGCCATAGGCGCCTGAGGGCAGCATGAAAACGGTACCGGACCCTTCACCGCCCAGGTCCAGCTCCCTGTACAGGCGATCCGCAACCGTTTCGCTCTGCCGGGTGTCGGTGAGCATGAAGATGATCTCCTTCTCCTTCTGCACCTCGACGTGGAACAGCTTCATGTCATGCCCGCCCGAACCGCGCCCGTGCAGGATGGTGGCGCCCCCGGCGCCCGCCTCCCGCGCGATCCCGACCGCGCGCTCTGCCAGACCGCGCTTGACGACCGCCACCACGCAGTCAAGGAACTCGATCCTGCCGGGCGGGCTCTCCGCACTGGATACGGCATGCGCTTCTTCCTGCCTGGGCAGGGCTTGCTCCCTGCGCCTGAAGAACATCCCCAGCGTCATGATGGAGACCACCGGCGCCATGGCGACCATGGCGATGACCCCGAAGCCGTCAACCAGCACGTTGGCGGTGGGTGTCATGGCAGCGGCGCCCTGGGCGAAGGCCAGCACGAAGGTGGCGGTGACAGGGCCGGAGGCTACGCCGCCCGCGTCATAGGCGATGCCCACAAACACGGGGTCGGAGCGGAAAGACAGGATGATCGAAGCGAGGAAGCCCGGCAGAAGGAAATACCACAGCTTGACCCAGGGAATCATGATACGCAGCATCGATCCCGCGATGGCCAGCGCGACGCCCAGGGACAGCGTGACCCGGATCAGCCTGAGGGGAACGCGCCCGCCGGTGGCCTCCTCGATCTGCTGGCCCAGCACGTACACCGCCGGCTCCACCAGCACGACGATCATCCCCAGCAGGAAACCGACGATCGGCAGCAGCCAGTTGTATCGTTCCGCGATGCCGCGGCCGATGACCTGCCCCATGTCCATGAAGCCTGAGTAGACCCCCGTCAGGAACAGCACGAGCCCCAGCAGGGTATAGGCCAGCCCCTTTACGATGCGGGCCGCCTCCCTTCCCGGGACCTTGAACTTCACCGCGTTCATCAGGAAAAAAAGCACGGCAAGCGGCAGCAGCGCGATGAAGGATTCACGGAACACGCCCGGCAGCTCATGAAGGATCGGGGAGAGGATGCCAGAGGCCGGAGCGAAAGCTTCCGGGGCGCCCTGGATGCGCTCCTGGCCGGAGAGGATGCTCAGGAGCATCACGGCAATGATGGGCCCTGTGCTCATTACCCCCACCATGCCGAAGGAGTCCTCCTCCGCGTTCCGGCCGCCCTTGATGCGTGAAAGGCTGACGGTGAGCGCCAGCACGAAGGGCGTGGTCAGCGCGCCGGTCGTGGCCCCGGAGGAATCGAAACCGACCGCCAGGAACTCCTCCGACACCAGGAAGGACAGCAGGAGGATGACGCCGTAGGCCAGCGCCATGAACAGCGGATAGGAGACCCTGCCGCCCAGGAGGCGGAAGGTGCCCAGCGCGATGAGCAGGCCCACGCCCGCGGACACGGCGTAGACCATTCCCATGGCGCTGACGGTCCCGCCCGAAGCCGTCTGCACCTGCTGACTCAAGATGAGCAGGTCCGGCTCCGCGACCGTGACCAGGAAACCCAGCAGGAAGCTGAAAAAAGCCATCTTCAGGGCAGTCCTGGAGGTTGCCAGCTCCTGCGCCATGCGCTCGCCGATCGGCGTCATCGCCAGATCGACCCCCAGCAGGAACACCGCAAGGCCGACGAGCAGGAGAAAGCCGCCCAGGAGGAAGCGCCAGACCACGTCCGGCTCGACCTTCACCAGCGTGAAGGTGATCAGCATGATCAGCGCCATGACCGGCAGCAGGGAGCGGCTGACCTCGCTGAGTTTTTCTCGCAGCAGGCTCATCCCATCACCGCCTTCTCCGACGCTCTCTCCTCATACAGTCCCAGCGTCCTTAAGACGGGCAGGGCAAAGAGGATGCCGCTGCCCTTCCGCTCCAGCCGCATCCCGGTGTAGATCGCGTCGCGGATGGCCGGGGCCGACTCACGGGGGGCGACGATCATCACCATGTCCTTCTGCGGCTCCACCACCAGCGGGAAATAGAAATCCCGGGGCACGCCCGCGCCGTGCGCGTGCAGGATGGTGCCGCCCCGCGCGCCGGCCGCGCGCGCCTTGCCCATGCATTCCGTCCCCAGCCCGCGCTCCAGGACCGTGATCAGGCAGACGTGGGGCGCGTCCGTCTGCCGGCTGAACACGGAGGGGGCCTTGTTTTCCGGATCATACTGCCGGTAGGGGACGGAGAAGGCGATGCCCCTGTTGCGTTTCTGCATATGGAATTCTTCCCCGAGCATCCCGTAGAGCGCGTCGCTCACGCCCTCGGGTACCGCCATGAGCAGCACTTCCTTCCGGGTCTCGCTGATCCCCAGGAGGTCCAGCAGCCTGGAGGACATCGTGCCCTCACCCAGGAAGATCGTGCCCTGCCGGACACCCATCTGCTGGGCGCGGTGCAGCAGGCCATTCGCCTTCCCGCGGTCGACGACGGTAAAAATACAGGAACCCCCCGTCATGCCAGGTCCTTTCCCGCCGGTCTGTGCCCCCGGGCGGTCCATGGCATCAGGGGACAGAATGCCGGCATCATGTTTGATGCCTTATCCTACCATTTATTTACCGGAAATGGAAACCCTCGGCTTAACACAGCGTCAGAATCCGCCAAGGCGGGTAAAATCATCAGAGATCATGACGGAGGTACCCCCATGCAGCTTCACAGCATCCTGGTGTCCATGCCCCTCAAACCGGAACACAGGGAGCAATTTATACAAGCCCTGCCAGGCGCGGCAGTCCGCTTCGCGCGGTGGCAGGAACTGAGTGATGAGGAACTGGCGGGGTTTGACGCGGCGGTGGGCAACCCGGCGGCGGAACTGCTGCCCAAATTGAAGGGGCTGAAACTGCTGCAGCTGATCAGCTCAGGTGTCGCGCCGGAGTTCCTGAAATTGAAAAACATCAACCCAGGGGCCGTTCTGTGCAGCAGCAGCGGGGCCTACGGCCAGGCGATCTCCGAGCACATGCTGGGTATGCTGCTGATGCTGCTCAAGCGCCTGCACGAATACCGCGACGACCAGATGACAGCGGAATGGATCGACCGCGGAGATGTCAGGTCCCTGAGCGGTTTGACCGTGCTCATCGTCGGCGCGGGCTCCATCGGCACTGACTTCGCACGCCTGGTGAAGCCGCTGGGCGCCCGCACCGTCGGCGTCAGAAGGACGCGGGGGGAGGCCGACCCCGCGTTTGACGGGATGCACACCTATGAGAAGCTGGATGATCTGCTTCCCGAGGCTGATGTCACGGCGCTGTCCCTCCCGGAAACGCCGCAGACCGTCGGCCTGATGGACGCGCGCCGCTTCGGCCTGCTGAAAGAGGGCAGCTACCTGCTCAACGTCGGCCGCGGCTCCGTGCTGGACCAGGAGGCGCTGCTCGCCGCCCTCCGGGAAGGCCGGCTGGCCGGCGCGGGCATCGACGTGACCGTGCCGGAACCGCTGCCCAAGGACCACCCCCTTTGGGGAGAGAAAAACCTGATCATCACCCCGCACATCTCCGGCTTTTTCCACCTCAGGCACACCCATGACAGCATCGTGGACATCGCCTGCCGGAACCTCGCCGCCTGGCCGGAAGGGCCCTTCATCAGCCGGGTGGATTTTGACAGCGGGTATCGGGCAAAGGAAAAGGTCTGATCAAAACAGGACACACAAATCTGCCCGCTCAGAAGCGGGGCAGGTTTTCACATGAGGAGAGGTTTCCCTATAATGCCTTCCCCTTGATCTTGTCCCCGTCATAGTACATCATCTGCTTCTCCGGCAGCGACTCGGTCAGCCAGACGTTGCCGCCGATGACGCAGTCGTCCCCAACATGGGTATCCCCGCCCAGGATGACGGCGTTGGCGTAGATGACCACGCGGCTGCCGATGCGCGGGTGGCGCTGCACGCCCTTGACCGGCAGGCCCTGCGCATCCAGCGGGAAACTCTTCGCGCCCAGGGTCACGCCCTGATACAGCTTCACGTCGTCCCCGATGACCGCGGTCTCCCCGATGACGATGCCGGTGCCGTGGTCGATGCAGAACCTACGGCCGATGGAAGCGCCGGGGTGGATGTCGATCCCGGTCTTCTCATGGGCGTACTCCGACATGATCCGGGGCAGCAGCGGGATCCCCATCCGGTAGAGCGCGTGCGCCAGGCGGTGGATGGAGATGGCGTAGAAGCCAGGGTAGCAGATGATGACCTCCTCGCAGCTGCGGGCCGCGGGATCCCCCTCGTAGATCGCCTGCGCGTCCCCGCAGAGCAGCTCCTTGATCTCCGGCAGCATGGAAAGCAGCGCCCCGGCAAGGGCTTCGGGGTTTCTCCTGTCCCCGTCGGCAGAAAAGGGCAGGGAGAGGGCGATCAGGCTGGTCAGTTCATCCTTCGCCCAGCCGTATGAACTCCCCTCTTCCTGCGCGTGGCTCTCACTGACGCGGAAATACGCCGGGAACATCAGGGACTGCAGGTCCTTGATCAAAAGGATCACCTGGCGGCGGTCCGGGATCAATTCGCAGTTGGTCACCGGGTCCTCGCAGGTCAGACGGACAGCGCCCAGCCGGTCCAGCAGGGCCCTTTCCTCTTCCGGAATCCTCAACGCCTTACGCCTCCATAAAAACTTCCATTCAAAAACATGAACGCTCAATGATCCTCTCCCTGGAGCCTGTCGTTCCCGGGCATTGTACCTCGGAGCGCAGCCCTTCAAACCGCGCGGCCGGATCCCCCGGGATCACGCCCAGTACATGCCGCCGGACTGCTCGCGGATCAGGACGTCCTTGAGGAAATGGATGGCCTTTTCCAATCCCTCCCTGCCGCTCATCAGGCCGTCCTCATGCTCGACGGAGATCGCCCCGTCATAGCCGGCGCAGCGCAGTTCCGAAATGATGCGGTTCCAGGTCAGCCGGTCGTGGCCGTAGCCCACGGTGCGGAAGACCCAGGAGCGCCCGTTCTGGGCATAATGCTTGGTGTCCAGCACGCCGTTGACTGCTGTGTTCGCCCCGTCGATCAGGGTGTCCTTGGCGTGGAAGAAATGCACCGCGTTGCCCAGGGCGCGGATGGCCATCACCGGGTCGATCCCCTGCCAGAACAGGTGGGAGGGGTCCAGATTGGCCCCGATCGTGTCCCCCGCGGCCTCCCTGAGGCGCAGCAGGGTCTCCGGGTTGTAGACACAGAAACCAGGATGCATCTCCAGCGCGATGCGCTGCACGCCGTTTTTCCTGGCAATGCCCGCGGCCTCCTGCCAGTAGGGAACGAGCACGTCCTCCCACTGGTATCGCAGCACGTCCTGATAATCGTCCGGCCAGGCGCAGGTCACCCAGTTGGGCGAGCGGTCCTCAGGGCATCCGCCCGGGCAGCCGGAAAAGGTGACGACGCGGGTGACGCCCAGCTCCCCGGCCAAACGGACCGCGTTGACGTAATCCTCATGGAAGAACCGGGCGACCTCTTTGTCCGGGTGGACCGGGTTGCCGTGCACGGAGAGGGCGGCGATCTCCAGCCCGCTGTCCCTGACGGCCGCGAGAAAGTCCTTTTTCGCTTCAGCATTGCCCAGCAGGGCCTTCGGATCACAGTGGCTGGTTCCGGGATACCCCCCGCAGCCGATCTCCACCGCGTCCACACCCTGCCCGGCCAGAAATTGACAGGCCTCCTTCAGCGGCATATTCCCCAGCACCACGGAAAACACGGACAGTTTCATCGCTTCATCCTCCAAATGAAATTTTTTCGATCATCAGGCAGCCCGGCGCGCCGGGCCCGCCGTTGAGAAAATGGTGCCATAGCACAGTGTAGCGGTCGGGCGGCAGCGCCCTGGCGTACTCCATCAGCGCCTGCTGCTCCCTGGCGCCTTCCTCATGCCCGGGGTAAACGCAGAGAACCGCCATGCCCCCGGCACTGAGCAGCCCGAGCGCTGCCTCCAGCGCGGGCAGGGTCGTCTCCGCCCGTGTGGTCAGCCGCTTGTCCGAACCGGGCAGCCAGCCCAGGTTGAAAGCCGCCAGGCGGATGCCGGGTCGGACCGCCTCCGCCATGCGCTCATGGCCCATCAGGTGCAGCGCCGCCCTGCCCGTCAGCCCCCGCGCCTCCAGCATCGCGCGGGTATTGGCAAGCGCTTTTTCCTGCACGTCAAAGCCGTCCACGCGGCCCGTTTCACCGACCAGGCGGCACAGCAGGGCGCAGTCGTGTCCGTTGCCCAGCGTCGCGTCCACCGCCCTGTCCCCCGGCCTGAGCAGGTCGGAGAAAACCCGGGAAGCCAGCTGCCGGGCTGAGGCGAGATACGGTGCTGGCGTCATCTGAGCGAGCGGACCTCCTCAGGGGTCAGTTCCCGCCACTGGCCTCTTTCCAGGTCCCCCAGCGTCACGCCGCCGTACTGCACGCGCTTGAGCCGGACCACCTCATGCCCGATGGCCTCCACCATCCGGCGGATCTGCCGGTTGCGGCCTTCATGGATGGTGATCAGCAGGTCCGTGGAGAAGGGATCACGCCGAAGGACGCTGACCTTTGCCGGGGCTGTCCTGCGCCCCTGAAGCGGCACGCCCGAGCGCAGGAGATGCAGCTCCTCCTCGCCCACCCGGTTGGACACGCGGGCAATGTAGCGCTTTTCCACCTCATGGCTGGGATGGGTCAGCCGCTGGGTCAGCTCCCCGTCGTTGGTGAGGATCAGCAGGCCTTCGGAATCAAAGTCGAGCCGGCCAACGGGGTACAGGCGCACAGGGTAGTCCCGGAATCGGTCCAGCACCGTGGGTCTGCCTTCCGGGTCACTGGCCGTGGTGACCTCGCCCACAGGCTTGTAATACAGGACGTAGTGCTTCTCCGCCTCCGGAAGGACGGGCTCGCCCTCCACCGTGACCGCATCGCCCTCCTCTACCTGTACGCCCATTTCCCGGACGGTCTGCCCGTTCACCTGGACCAGGCCCGCGGCGATCATCTCCTCCGCTCTGCGCCTGGACGCCACGCCGCAGGAAGCGAGGTATTTCTGTAAGCGCATCCCGTCCCCTTTCCGCTTTTTGCCTTTTTGATTATACAGAAAGATGATTCGAAAAGAAAGGCGGGAGGCACTGCGCCGGCAGCCTTCGTTTCCATGATTTTTGCATCGGATTAGAATTTTTTAATGAACGTTGACACACGATACTATGCGGTATATTATATGACGCATAGGAGGTGACTGGATGGACACGCAGATGAAACGCGGCCTGACGGAGGCCTGCGTGCTGGCGCTGCTCAGCGGGGGGGATTCCTACGGCTACCAGCTCTCCCGGCAGGCGGGCGGGCTGATGCCCATGTCGGAATCGACGCTCTACCCGGTGCTGCGGAGGCTGGAAGAATCAGGGGCGGTGGAGACCTACTCCAAAGAGCACGGCGGGCGGCTCCGGCACTATTACCGGATCACCGGAAAGGGCAGGGAGCAGATGTCCGGTTTCGCCCGGGAATGGGAACAATTGGGCAGGATCTACGAATTGATCCGGCAGGCGGAGAAGAACGGCGCAGGAGAAGGGCAGAGGGGAGAATGAACATGAAACGCGATGAATACCTGGGAAAACTGAAAATGACGCTGGAGCAGAACGATTTTGCGCAGGTGGAGGAAGCCATCGGTTACTTTGACGAGCTGCTGCAGGACCGCATGGACGACGAGGGGCTTTCCGAGGAGGAGGCCGTCAGCAGGATGGAAGCGCCGGAGATGGTCGTTGTCCGGCTCAGGGAAGGAAGGGAGAAGGAGCGCAAGGCAGGCAATGCGCCCGAACCCGAAGGGGAGCAGCCCTTCAGGGGCATCAAGACCATCCAGGTCAAGGCCGGTCAGGCGCGCTTCATCCGCGTGCGGGACCGCAACATGCAGCTGACTGTCCGCGCAGGCGAGGGGGAGGACATCATCATCCGCCATCCGGAAAGCGAGAAAATCAGATATACCTTCACCCTTGAGGACGGCAGGCTGAGCCTGATCCGGGAGCCGTTTGACCTGTCCGGCGTGTTTTTCAGCTTTGACTTCCTCTCAGGGGAGATGCGGGGGGTCAGCCTTCAGGTGCCCCGGGAACTGGCGGCGGAAATGGACCTGAAGACCTCCAACGCGAAGGTGGATCTGGAAGGTTTCTCCTGCTGGGGCCAGATCCTGGCCGCCACCAGCAACGCGTCCCTCACGGTAAAGGAAGTCGATGCGAAGAGACTGGAGCTTCAGAGCAGCAACGGGACCATGAACCTTGAAAGCCTCGCGTCCCGTCAGGACCTGAAAGCCGCGACCAGCAACGCGAAAATCACGGCAGAAGGCGTGAGCGCGCCGCAGTCGCTGACCCTGAAGACCTCAAACGCCGTCATCCGCGTGTCAAAACTGGACAGCCCGGCGATCAGCCTCACTACCTCAAACGCCGGCATCAAGGGCAGCCTGCCGGGCAGGATGGAGGATTATGCGATCAAGTCCGGCACAAGCAACGGGAAGAACAGCCTGCCGGGCGAAAGGGCAGGAGGCTCGAAAACGCTCAACGTCAAAACCAGCAACGCGAACATCAGCCTGGAGTTCGACGGAGGGCAGGGAAGCACTTGAAGCGCTGAGTTCTCACCTTCACCCTGAGCGAAGCGCCGGGACCTGTCCCGGCGGAAGAGATCCGTTCCATGAGCCGCGCCTGAATAGATCAGCCGCGGCTCAGCGCGTCAGCAGATCCCTGAATGGCCCCGGCGGCATTCTTCTGTGCGATGCAGGGCAGAACCATTCACCGGGCGCCAGTCCTTCCGGTCCCCTTCTTCCGGCGCTTCACGGATAACCGTTCCGTTTGGAGAAACATACAGGAAATTTTTGCCTGTTGTTCCTATTGTCTGAAACGCTCCTGCTCAGCGATCGCGAACAGGCTGCCGGCCAGCAGCGCCAGCAGCGACACGGGCAGAGCGCCCTTGATGATCATCGTCACGTCCATGCTGCGGATGCCGTTGACGATCAGCACGCCCAGCCCCCCGGCCCCCACAGCCGCGCCGAGGGTGGCGGCGGAGATGTTGATGATGACAGAGGTTCGGATGCCGGCCAGGATGGCGGGCCACGCCAGGGGCAGCTGCACGCGCGCAAGGCGCTGGGCAGGGGTCATGCCCATCCCGTCGGCTGACAGCAGCACCTCCCCCGGCACCGCGTCCAACCCCTGGATGGTGTTGCGCAGGATGGGCAGAAGGCCATAGAACACCAGGGCGATCACCACCGGGGTCTGTCCGTAGCCCATCAGGGGCACACTGAGCGCCAGCACCGCTGCGGAGGGCACGGTTTGCAGAAAGGTAGCCGCGCGCAGCAGGGGCTCCCGAAACTCACTCAGGGAGCGGAAGCGGACCGCCAGCCCCAGCATGAAGCCCAGCGCGGCGGAAATGCCGGTGGACAGCAGCACCAGCCCCAGGTGCTGGAACATATACTCCGGCAGCATCGCGCGCTCGCGGAACACCTGCTTGCTGCCGAAGGCCTGCTTCAGGAAACCTTCCAGCCACTCGAAGCGGCAGACAGCCAGCAGGAGCAGCAGCAGCCAGAGACATGCCGCCAGCCAGAGCCGCCGCTTAGCCTTCATTCTGTCCATCCTCTCTGAAAAACCGCAGCAGGCTGCCGAAATCAAGCACGCCTGCGGTTTCCCCGTCCCGGGTGACCGCCAGCCTGTCGCAGCCTTTCACCAGCATCATCGCCAAAGCGTCGGAAAGGGGCAATTCCGCGCTGACGGCACAGCCGGGCTGTCCCTCCGCGCTTCCCCGCCTGCAGGCTTCCAGCGCCTGATGGCGCGAAAGCAGCTTGAGGGCCATCTCCGCGCCGAAAAACTCCCTGCTGAAGGCGTCGCTCTCGCCGAACACCATCTCCCGGGGCGTGCCGGAGCGGACGATCTGTCCCTCCCGCATCAGCAGGATCCTGTCCCCCATGATCAGGGCTTCGGACACATCGTGCGTCACAAACAGCACGGTTTTCTTCAGCGTCTTCTGGATCTCCAGAAAGGAACGCTGCAGGCGCTCACGGTTGAGGGGATCCACGGAACCGAAGGGTTCATCCATCAGCAGGATGGGCGGATCCGCCGCCAGGGCACGCGCTACGCCGACCCGCTGCGCCTCGCCGCCGGAGAGTTCAGAAGGATATTTGTCCAGGTATTTCTGCGGCAGGCCGGTAAGTTCCATCAGAAAAACTGTCCGCTTCTCGATGTCCGGCTTTTTCCACCTGAGCAGCTCAGGCACCACGGCGATGTTTCGGCGCACCGTGTAATGAGGGAACAGCCCGACGTTCTGCACCACGTAGCCGATGCCGCGGCGCAGCTGCTCCGGCGGCGTGTTCCGCACGTCCCGCCCGTTGACCGTCACGGTGCCGGAATCGGCCGGGGTCAGGGCGTTGATGAGGCGCAGCAGGGTGGACTTTCCGCAGCCGGAGGGCCCCAGCAGCACGCACAGCTCCCCTTCGGGCACGGTGAGATCCACCCCGCGCACGGCGGGAATGCCTTCCCCGTAGGATTTGGTGAGGCCTTCAGCCCGGATCATGCTGCCACCGCCTTTCGGTCAGTTTTACAGCGCCGCCCAGCAGGGCGTCCGTCAGGATGGTCAGCGCGATGAGCGGGATGGCGCCCAGGAGGATCAGGTCCGGCGCGGACTGCGCCAGACCCAGGAAGATAAAGCTGCCCAGCCCCCCGCCGCCGATCAGCGCGGCCAGGATGGCGTTGCCCATCCCCTGGGTGAAGGCCGTGCGGATGCCGCCCAGAATGAGGGGCATCGCCAGGGGCAGCTGCACCTTCAGGAACACCTGCCGCCTTGTCATTCCCAGCGAGGAGGCCGTCTCCACCGCCGCCGGGTCGGCCATGGACAGCCCGGCCAGGGCATTGTTGAGCACCGGGAAAATCGCGTACAGGAACAGGGCGATCCACGCGGGCCAGAAACCCACCCCGCTGATCCCCCAGCCCTTCAGCAGCGCGCTGTTCGCGCCCAGCCAGGCCAGCAGCGCCATCAGCAGCCCCAGCAGGGAAAGGGTCGGGACGGTCTGGGCGAGGTTCACCAGGAAGAACACCGGCCGTTTCAGCCGTTTCCATAAAAACAGCAGGAAAGACAGCAGGATGCCCGCCCCCGCCGCCGCCGCGGTGGAGGTGGCGGCCAGCGCCAGGTGCCGGCCGGACTGGCTGAAGAAGGGCTCCCGCCGGGCAGCGTATTCCCGCAGAAGGGAGAGGGTATCAAAGCCGCCTGACAATATCAGCGACGACGCGGCGGCCAAGGCGGCCAGGTACAGCCACCGGACCCTTTTCCCCGCGCCGCTGTCCCAGAGCATCATCAGGGAGGCCGCCATCGCCGCCCAGAAACCCGAGCCGATAGAGATCCGCGCGGTTTCGCCGGAGAATGCCGGAAGCGCGGAGCCCCAGGCCAGGACGAACAGCGGGGCGCAGGCGGCGGACAGGGAGAGCAGCGCGCGCAGGGCGCTCCCCCGGATGAGCAGGATGAGGAAAGCGCCGGCAAGGATCAGCAACACGATCAAGGCCGGGAGCCCGCCGGAGGATGTGAGGTCCGCCAGCCGGTAGGCCTCGCCCGTCAGGATGCGGTTGGGGCGGTACCGGATGAAAGGCAGAAAAAGGACGGCCGCGGCATACAGCGCCGCGCCCAGCGCGCCTGTTTTCCCGCGGCTGTCCCCCTTCATTCTGTGATGTTACTCCGCGGCCAGCAGGCCGATCTCCTTCAGGTATTCCGCGGCCACGTCCTTGGCCGCCTTCTCGCCGAACACCACCTGCGCGTTGAGGCCCTGCAGGGTCTGAAGCGTCAGGGAGAGGAAGAGAGGCTTCAGGATCTCCCCGATCTGCGGGTACATCCGGTGCAGCTCGCCCCGCAGCACCGGGGTGGGCAGGTACACGGGCGGGATGCTTTCCGGGTCTTCCAGCACCACCAGGTTCATCTCCCTGAGCGTGCCGTCCGTCCCGTACACCAGGGAGACGTTCACGCCGTCGCGCTGCTCATACAGCGCTTTGAGCATCTCGGCGGTGTTGCCGGAGGCCAGGGTGATGAGCTGATCGGCCCGCAGCCGAAAGCCATAGGCCTCCTCAAAACCGATCAGGCCTTTGACGTTCTCCGCGAAGGAGGCTGCCGCGATGAGTTTGACCGGCTTCCCGGCGTTGACGTAGGCCGCCAGATCGGCGACGGTCTTCAGCCCGTGCTCCTGGGCGAAGGCCCGCCGCACCGCCAGCCCCTCGGTGTTGTTCGCGTTGGCCGGGGTGAGCCAAATGAGGTCGTTGACCTCCCGGTCCAGATCCCGGGTGAGTTCATAGCCCGCCACCGGGTCGCTCCAGGCGTCGGTGGACTCCGTCACATGATAGTACTGGCCGGAGCCCGTATAATCCAGCACCAGGTCGACCTCGCCGGCCATCAGGGCGGCGCGCAGGATGTCCGGCGTGCCGAACTCCGTGCGGTCCACCACCTCAAAGCCCGCCTGCCGGAGCAGCAGCACCATCATGCCGCCCAGGACCGCGCCTTCCGAATCGATCATCGTGGCGATGGTAACGGGACCCAGTTTGTTCTCCCCGGCAGCGGAAACCGGCATGGCGGCAAACGTGCCCGCCAGCAGCACAAAGGCCAGGAGGAGAGAAGAGATCTTTTTCATCTGTTTGTCCATCCATTCCTGTTTACTGGAAAACGGCTTTCCGGCGTTGGCATGGATACCTTTTTCCTCTATGGAATCTACCCGAAAAGCAGTGGCGGGAACGCTCCGAACAGAAACTTCGCAACCCCGGGGAGGATGCCGTCCCTGCGCAAGTTGGACCTGCGGACACAGGACAGGGTCGATATGGCCAATTTTCTCCTTTGACAGCGGCATCCATACAGGACCGGGAGGCTCGGCGTATGCCGACCATGCCATGCGCGTTCAAAGCGCTTTTATTCTTTTCCCGCCGCTGCCCTTTCCCCGCTGTCCCCCTGTTTGAGCCTGAGCGTTTTGCGTGAACGGGAGCGGATCCCGACTGAGCCGCTCCGCCGGGGTATATTGTTTCTGTGCAGTTCCATTCCATGCGATCCATGAGGGGGAAGAGAAATTGTCCGTCTACGATCACGCCTACACCTCCATCGAGGGCAAGCCGGTCTCCATGAAGGAATACGAGGGCAAGGTGCTCCTCATCGTCAACACCGCCAGCAAATGCGGCTTCGCCCCGCAGTTCCAGGGTCTGGAAGACCTGTACAGGAAGTTTGGGGAGAAGGGCTTTGCGGTCATCGGCTTTCCCTGCAACCAGTTCATGGACCAGGAGCCAGGGGACGCGAAAGCCATCGCGGAGTACTGCACGGTCCGCTACGGGGTGACCTTCCCGCTGTCTGAGAAAGTGGACGTGCGGGATGAGGGCGCCATCCCGCTGTTCCGGTACCTCACACAGCGCAAGGGATATGAGGGCATGGGCAGGGGGCTGAAGAACAGGGCCTTTGAAGCGGTGCTGAAAGCCAGGTACGGGGAGGGCTACAGGGACAGCCAGGTCAAGTGGAACTTCACCAAATTCCTGGTGGACAGAAGCGGCGAGGTCATCGCACGCTTTGAGCCGCCGGTCGAACCGAAGGACATCGAACCTTTCATCCGGAAACTGCTGTGAACCCCCGGCGGGCGGCCGGGCAGACAGCCCGCCCTGATGATGGATAGGCCCTGCCCAGACGAATCCATGAGGTGACAAGATGCGGCCTGATGTGAAAAAGATCCTGACGGAGACTGACCTGTGCGTCCTGTGCACCAGCAAAAACGACGTTCCGGACGCTTACCTGATGCTCTACGCCGGCGATGACAGCGGAACGAAGCTGTACATGCTCACGCTGGAGGACACTGACAAGCACCGCAACATCGTCTTCAATCCGAACGTGAGCATCCTGATCGACACCCGGGACGCCGAGGCCGGCGGCGCTGCCTGGATCCAGGCATTGACCATCCAAGGCGAGGCCCGCATCCTGAGCGATCCGGATGAATCCAAAGAATGGACCAGCCGGCTGACCGGGAGGCACGGCCAGCTGGCCAACCTGGCCGGTGACAGGAGCGCGCGCGTGATCGAGGTGCTGATCCGGCACATCCTGTTCCTGCAAAGCGTGGACGAGGGCTGCGACGTCGCGCTGTAGCGCTCATCTCCGCGATGCCGGACAGGCAGCGGACTATTTCTGCTCCTCCGCGTCCCGCAGGACTTCCTCCATGGCGATGACCCCCTCCGCGATGCCCCGGGCGACGCGGTCCTGATAGACCGGGTGCGAGAGGAGGACGTCGTTTGCGGGGGAGGACATGTACCCGGTCTCCACCAGGAAGGCCGGCATCCTCGCCCAGTTGTTCCCGATGAATTGATCGCTGAAATGGGTCCTTGCCGTTTTGACGCCGGTCTGGGCGCTCAGCGCGTCCGCCAGGGCCCGGGCCAGCAGGCGGTAGGTCGCCTTGTCCAAAGCCAGGCGCGCGTAAGGGGATTGATCCGGGCAGTAGACGTCTATGGCGTTCGCGGTCCTCTTCTCCGCCATGTTCAGGTGGACGCGGATGAAATAATCGGCGCCCACCTCATGGGCGTACCCGGCGCGGCCGAGGTTGCTGACCCCGGTCTCCTCGTTCCAGCGGGTCATAAATACTTCCGCGCCCGCTTCCCTGAGCGCGGCGCAGGCCCGGTAGGAGATCTCAAGTGCCGCGACGGATTCCTTGCGCAGGGTGACCGCGCCCTGGGCCATACCTCCGTTATCAGTAAAGATCATTCGGTTCGAACCCGGCATCACCGGCACCTTTGACGGTCTGACATCCGCCTGCTGATGGCCGGGGTCCAGGCAGACCACGGCGCCCGACAGCGGTCCGGCCGCGGCCGTCACCCCGGCGTCGGGCGGAACAAAGAGGGTGCGTTCGGCCTTCTCCGCCAGCTCCCGCCCGCGCAGGTCCCTGACCCTGAGCGTGATCAGGTCGCGGGCATAGGCGTTGGGCAGGGACAGCGTCCCGGCAAACACCCCGGCCTCATCCGCGGTGATGACGAAGGCGCCCTTCTGCATGACGGAACTGAAGTTCAGCACGACGGCCGGATGCCCCGGGGCGGTGAAACGGTAGCTCATTTCCTTTTCCCCCGGTGTCAGTTCAAGGTCGGTGACCTTCCGGACGGCGTCCTTCTCCGGTTTCCCGGTTTCCGGCGCGCCGGGCGGCAGCCAGTCCGCCGTCTGCCTGAACAGCTGCTTCTGGCCGATGCTCAGGACGCTGACCGTTACCTGCCTGGCTGTCTGGGTGTAGCTCAGCGGCAGGACGCCTTCAAAGCGTCCGTCGGACGAGCGCAGTGTCAGCATCCCCTGTTCATCGCTGTTTTTGTATTGCAGACAGGCAAACTCCGTGCCGGGCAGGGAGAATGAATAAGAAAGACCGTCCTCTGCCCGGGAAAGCGTGATGGCTGCCTGTTTGGATACGGCTTTGGCATGACCAAAAAAGACAGGGAGCAGGAGAAGCACGCAGAGCAGAACAGGTACTTTTTTCATCGTCGTTTCGACCCCTTGATGATGGATTCTCAGGCGGATGACCCGCGCAGTATAGCATCTTCCTCCTCTCCTGCGCCACATCACCGATACGGCGGCGCAAAAAGAAGCCCCGTCCGCTTTGGGACGGGACTCTTTCAGGTGAACTTCGTTGCGGGTTACCCTCAGAGGCTCTCCAGGACCCTGAACACTTCCCCGATGTCCGGCAGCTGGCTGAGCTCATACCGCTTGATCCACCGGATGACCCCTTTTTCGTCCAGGATGATGTTCACGCGGCCCGAGGCCCCCATCTCCTCCAGGAAGATGCCGTAATCCATCGCCGTCTTGCCGTGCGGGTAGAAGTCCGCCAGCAATTTCGTTTTCCGGATGCTGAGCACCTGCGCCCAGACCTTCTTGCTGGCCGCGGGGTCCACGCTCATGCCAAGCGCCACCGCGCCCAGCTTCTCAAAGCGTTCCTGGTTCGCCTCCAGCGCGCGCATCTGGTCCGTGCAGACGCTTGTCCAGGCCAGCGGATGCCAGGACAGGAGCACCTTTTTGCCCCTGAGGTCCGACAGGGTCACCTTGCCCCCCTGGTTGTCCTCCAGCGTGAAGTCCGGCGCGGTCATCCCGATTTCGAGTTTCATTTGTTCTCCTCCCATTCATGGCACGGGGACAGGCCCCGTTGATTTCATGACGATGATACCCGCGGGATACCCCGGTAGACGGCCCGGCATGCCTGTTCAGCGATTGCTTTACTGCCTGAAACCATGATGCTATACTGATTCAGGACAAACAAAAAAGGAGATCGCATATGATGCCACGCATCCAGCTTCTGGCGACCGGCGGCACCATCGCCAGCCAGGAGACGGACAAGGGTCTGGTTCCCCTCACGGGGGCGGAGGGGATCCTCGATTTCATGCCCAGCCTCAAGGACCGCGCAGACATCACCTCAAAAGATGTGTTCATGCTGGACTCCAGCAACATCCAGCCGGAGGAATGGCAGCAGCTGGCCCAAGCCGTCCTGGAGGCGGCGGGCAGCGCGGAGGGCATTGTCATCACCCACGGCACGGACACCATGGCCTACACCGCCTCGGCGCTCTCCTTCATGCTGGCGGGCATACGGATCCCGGTGGTTTTCACCGGTTCGCAGCTCCCCCTGAGGCACGCCTATTCCGATGCGCCCGGCAACCTGAGGGAGGCCTTCACGATGGCCGCCTCGGGCCGCGCGGGCGTGTTCATCGCCTTTCACCACAAGGTCATCTACGGCACCCGCGCGGTGAAGATGCGGACGCTGGGCTTTGACGCCTTTGATTCCATCAACGCCCCGCCGGTGGGCGTGTTCGACGCCGACGGGCTGCACCTGGCGCCGGAGCCCAAAGCACCGGATATAAATGGCATAAAAGACCCCCTGGCCATCGACCCAAGGGTGTTCCTGCTGAAGATGATGCCCGGGACCGACCCGGAGATCTTCGACCACATCATCTCCGCCGGCTACCGGGGCCTGGTGATGGAGGCCTTCGGGCTGGGCGGGCTGCACTACATAAGGCGCAACCTGATCGAAAAGCTGCACAGCCTCAGCGCCGCCGGGATCATCACCCTGGTCACCACGCAGTGCCTGTATGAAAAGGCCGACTTCACCATCTATGAAGTCGGCCGGGGCATGATCAAGGGGGGCATCTACGGCGCGCATGACATGACCACCGAGGCCACGCTCACCAAGCTGATGCGGGTGCTGGGCGATCAATCCCGGCGCATGCACGAGTATCTTGGCGCCTTCCTGGCCGCATTCCCGTGGCAAGGCATCCTTGTGTGCGGGGGAAAGGCCGGCGGCCT
>CAZVSG010000016.1:26468-29068 GCA_964629345.1 uncultured Christensenella sp.
AGTCGGCCGGGGGATGTTCCGGGGGGGCATCTACGGCGCGCACGACATGACCACCGAGGCCGCGGTCACCAAGCTGATGTGGGCCCTGGGCGATCTGGACGGGCGGCGGCACCTGCTGACCCATAGCCTGGCGCATGAGATGAATACAGCCGTTACGGGCACCTGATCCAGTCAGGTACGAAAGCGTTCCGGACGGGTCAGGGTTGGACCGGCCGGGATGCAGCCAACCTTATCTAAAAATCAATATTCGGCAGGGAGATCACTTTCTCCACCAGGTATTTCCCCCAGGCCAGGGTTTCCCGGAAGTGGTTTTTCAGCCAGTACTCCGGCTTGATGGGGCTTCCGGTGCCGGAGGGGTTGAGCCCCTGGTCCCGCGCGATCTGCAGCGCGCGGGGCAGGTGGTAGTCGCTGGTCACGATCATCACGTCTTTTGTCCCCTGCGGCAGCAGCGTCATGGCGTTTGCGATGTTCTCCTTTGTGTTGAAGGAGGTCTCATCCATCGCCACATCCTCCGGCTTTACGCCCTTTTCCAGCAGCCAGACCCGCATCACCGAAGCCTCCGACGCGGGTTCATCCCCGCCTTTGGCGCCGGTCACGGCAATGGGCAGGCGCTGGTGGTTGTAGATGTCCAGGGCCTTGGACAGCCGCCATTCCAGCTGCACGCTGGGGGTGCCGTCGGGGTTCACCTGCGCGCCCAGCACGATCATCGCCGTGTAGGTGCCCGGCCGGGGCAGGGTGTACTCCCGGTAGAGCAAATGGGCAAACAGCCCGGCAAAGGCCAATGCGCCCAGGAGGACCAGCCAGCCGACCAGTTTGATCACCATTCCAAAACACCCGCTTTTTTTGTGTCTTGCCATCCTGTACCGTCGCTTTCCCCTTTATAGAAGGGCGTTCTCGGCAAAGCTGAACGCCCTGTCCCCGGCCACGATGACGTGGTCCTCAAGCCGGATGGACAGCGGCTGCAGCAGTCCGCGCAGTGATTCCGTCATCTCGATGTCCGCCCGGGAGGGCTTTGCCAGCCCGGAGGGGTGGTTGTGCGCCAGAACGCAGGCGGACGCGCCCAGCCGCAGCAGCTCTCCCGCGATGAGCCGGGGATACACCGCCGTCTCGGCCTCGTCGCCGGAGGAAATGAACGCGTGGTTGATCACCCGGCCCCTCGCGTCCAGCGCGAACACAAGGAAACGCTCGACCCGCTCCCCCATCAGCAGGGCCAGGCACCGGCCGCTGACGTCCCCTGCGTCCGCCGGTGCGTCCGCGCTGTCATGAAGCGCCTGGCGGTACTGCCGGAACAGCGGCAGCAGCATGGCGACCAGCGTCGCCGCGTTCTCCCCCATGCCCTCGATCGCTTTGAGCTCACCGACCGTCGCCTCCAGCACCCGGTTGAGGCTGCCGAAATGGCGCAGCAGCCGGTAGGCCAGCGGCTTGACGTCCCGCCGGGGGATGGCAAAGGTCAGCAGCAGCTCCAGCGCCTCATGCGGCGCGAAGCCGGACAGCCCGGAGGCCGCGAACCGCTCCCTCAGACGCGCCCGGTGCCCAAGGTGATCCGGGGCGGGATCCCGTTCCTGTTCCTGCATGGCGCGAGTATAGCACAGCGGCGGAAACACCGGCAAGGCGGGAGAAAACGCCGATCAGGCCGCCAGGTCCTCCCCGTGCCAGTAGCGTTTCAGCGGGCGGTAGGACAGAAGTGCAACGGCCAGGGTGATCAGGGTCTCCGGCAGCATGTAGGAGCCGTTGTAGGCCAGGGACCACAGCGGGGCCGCCCAGCCCAGCTCGTTGGGGAAGAGCGCTTCCCAGATGATGAGGCCGGAGAGGAAATGGCACAGGAAGCGCAGCGCGAACGTCATCAGGATGCCAAGGGCGATGGCGGACGGGCGGCTTTTCATCGATCTGTTGAAAACGCCGGAGAACCCGATCAGGGTGAACGGCAGGAGGTAGTCCAGCGCGATGATGCCAAACGCCGCCAAAGCGTCCGGCGCGTACTGCACGTTGCCGAAGCCCAGAGCCATCTGCAGCAGCGCGTAGATCAGCCCGCACAGGAGGCCCCAGGGCGTTTTATGGCGGTGGGCCAGGATGACGACGGGCAGCATCGAACAGAACGTGATGCTGCCGCCCAGCCGCCAGAAACCGGGAAAGGACAGAAGGCTCAGCACCGTTCCCACGGCGAGGAGCACGGCCGACTCCACCAGACGAACAAGAGACCTGCTTTGCATAAAACGCTCCTTTTTCTCCGCAGGGAATGAAAAGGCCGCCTCTGCGGCGGCTGAAATGAAAAGACATTCCCTACGCCGGCATTATCCGGATCAGGTTCAGGGGTCCCGGGCATCCCGCCCGATCTCAGCCGGCTAACGCCAGCACCCCCGCGCCAATACGGCGCAAGGTCAATGTAGCAAGGTGCCGCCTGGTTGTCAAGCATTCCCCGGCGTGATAAGATAAAGCCGGTGATATGAAGAGATAAAGGGGAGTTGAGATTGTTTTCAAAGAGATCCGCATTGCCTGACCTGACAGGGAAAACGCTGGAGGAACTGCTGTTCCTGGCGGAGACTGCGGAGGATCCGAAGATGATCCACCGGTGCCTGATCCGCGCGGAGGAGCTGGCGCCC
>CAZVSG010000017.1:0-515 GCA_964629345.1 uncultured Christensenella sp.
GAATGTAACCCTTGGATTACCCATTATCCGCAGTTCGGTCGATCACGGAACTGCATTCGACCAGGCTTGGAAGGGCACTGCGACAGAATCAAGTTTGCTGGCGGCTATCGACTATGGAGTACAGCTGGCTTTGAATAGGAACAAGGAGTCGACAACATGAAAAAATATTTTGGTATCATCCCACCGATTATCACACCGGTTGACAAGCACGAGAATGTAGACGAACTCGGTTTTCGAGCCTTACTCGACCATTGCGCAGACCATGGCCCTTACCCAACAACAACGGGACAAAGCCATTGAAATAACCATCGATCAGGTAGGTCATCGCATTCCCGTCATGTGCGGAGTGATGGACAGCAGTACCCGCAGGGTAATCGATAATATCAAGCATCTGGAACAAATGGGCGGAAGTTGTGCAGTGGTCACCAGTATTTTTTACGCCCGTCACACAAGCCAGGACGAGACAATCCGCCATTTTGAAGCGATATCGAGACAGACGAATGTCGATCTCATCA
>CAZVSG010000017.1:607-9748 GCA_964629345.1 uncultured Christensenella sp.
TTTCACTTACGTTCGACACCGTAAAACGGATTGCAGCATTCGACCATGTGGTCGGGTATAAGGATTCGAGTGGTAATTTTGGAGACTTCCAAAAATGCCTATCATATTTCAAGGGAACCGACTTTTGTCTGCTCCAGGGGACGACTAATCTGGCGGCAGCAAGTATGCTGATGGGTGCGGACGGATTCATCCCATCGATTGCTCCGTTGTTTCCTGAATTATTCGTACAGGCATACGAAGCAGGAAAATCTGGTGATATCGAGCGTACATTCGAATTGAACGAGTTGCTTACCGAAACATCGGCAATACTGGGTATGTCCAAGAGCGCTACTGCTGCGAACAAGTTCGCCCTCAGTACACTCGGATACACACATAAGCGCGTAATCGCACCGCAAGATGCAACGACAGAAGCCGATGAACAAAAAATCTTGGAAAAAATCGAATCGATTAATGCAACGTTGAAAAGCAAGGGGATTATTGCATGAATGCAGTAAAGCCGGTATTGGTCGTTTCGCATCCGCTGTATAAACCGGGGATGGATGTCCTCGAGGGTAAGGCAGACCTTATCATTCCCAACAACGGCGACAGCGATGTCATTATTGACAGCCTGAGAGATGCGGACGGTTTCATTCTCAGAATCGGAAAAATTGACAGGAAGGCCATCGAAACCTGTCCGAACCTGCGCGTCATCACCCGTCCGGGCGTTGGTTATGACAACGTGGATGTTCAGGCCGCGACTGAGCATGGTATCCCAGTGGTGATCTGCCCCTCATCCAATTCGCGGGCTGTTGCCGAGCATACGCTCATGCTGCTGCTTGCCTGCAGCAAGAACCTGACAGAGAGCGACCGGGAAACAAGAAAAGGGAATTTTAATATCCGCAACAGATTTACCGCTGTGGATATTATCGGAAGAACATTGGTTCTTGTTGGTTTTGGCAGGATCGGCAGCGAGCTCGCATCTATGTGCAAATGCCTGGGGATGCGCATTGGCGTTTATGACCCCTATGTAGACAGGCAGTCTGTCGATGTGTCCGGCTTTACTTATTATAAGGATCTCCTTGAAGCGCTTGCCGCGGCAGATTTTGTATCCCTGCATATGCCGTTGACGCCTGTCACACGCGGAATGATTTCAACCGCCCAATTTGCTGCAATGAAACCCACCGCTTTTCTCCTCAACGCCGCCAGAGGGGATGTTGTGGATGAAGCTGCGCTTGTCCAAGCACTTGAAGAGGAAAAGATTGCCGGGGCAGGGCTTGATGTGCTCAGCACCGAGCCAATGCCTGCAGACCATCCGCTGATGCGTTTTCCCAACGTCATCATCACCCCGCATATGGCGGCGCAGACGCAGGAAACAGCGTCCAGGCTGGCTATTATGGCCGCCGAAGGCACACTGGCCGTCCTCAACAATGAACAATGGCCGCACGTTGCCAATCCTGATGTTTACAGCCATCCCCAATGGGCGGCAAAAGTTCTGAAGGACCAGGCGCGGAGGGATGCCCTTTGAGAAAAATTGTCATTCTTGCCGATGATCTGACAGGCGCTTTTGATTCGGGAATAAAGTTCAAGAACTCCGGATTGAATACAAGGGTCCTGACACAGCCCTTGAATTTTGAATCATTTCAGCACATTCATGATCCTGTTGTGTCCATAAACACTGACACACGGCGCTTAAGCGGGGAAGAAGCTGAAAACAGGCTGTATTCCATTGTCCGGCAGATCTCAGAATTCGGCGATCATCTTTACTATAAAAAAGTGGACTCCGTTTTACGGGGGAACATTTCGCAGGAACTAAAAGCCCTCTCCCAAATCCTGGATCCGGAATTTATTCTGATTGTGCCGGCGTTTCCGGATAACGGCCGCCGGCTGCGCAAAGGGGTTCTGTATATTGAAGAATATGGCAAAACCACTGAACTGCTCAATGCCCAGGATAAACTGTCCGCCTCCTCCGGCTGCACCGTCGCAGTCATTGATCTGGAGGTTGTCCGAAAAGGATGGGAGGCTGTGGTTCAGCAAGCGGAAGCGTTGCATCAGGAAGGCGCAAGCCTTCTGCTGGCAGATGCCTGGGACAATGAGGATCTTCGCTGCCTGGCCAGGGCTGTCTCATCTCTTGGCAAACGCTGTCTTCCCGTTGGCAGCGCCGGGCTTGCGCAGCACCTTGCAGAAACACTGCAGCCCAATTATTTGTCAGCGGTATCTGCTCCCTTCCCTGGGAAAACACAGTGCGGACCATCCATTGTGGTCATCGGTTCACGGCATCCGAACACTGTGGCCCAGCTGCAGCAACTAAAAAAACGCGAGCATCTTCAAACCTGGCTGATCAACGTAAAAGGGATCACGAGGGAAAACATGTACGGCAGACTTAATGAAAGGCGTTGCGTTGTCATGAATCCCGGCACACAGGGGTATCTGATCACAACAGATGCCATTTACAACGCTTTAGGATGCAACCCCTACCTGCTCAAGGAAAACGAATACAACGCCATTGTCCTTGAAGCGCTGAGCATCATGACGGCTGAACTGTATAGACAATGCAAACCAAAGTCCCTGATTGTAACTGGCGGCGACATGGCCGGCGACATATTAAAGAAGATCGAACTGAATGAAATCGATCTGCAAAGCGAGTTCAAGCCCGGCGTCGTCATCGGCGAAGCGGCGCGTAGGTCCGGGGATCGCCTATTGTTTGCGGCAAAATCAGGCGGTTTCGGGGAAGAAGATCTCCTGCTTAAACTGTATCGCCATCTTTCCCCCGAGTCAGTGACATTGCAGGAATGAACAGAAAAGGACAGGGAAAAGCATGAAAGAGAAATTTGAACCTGAAGGAATCATTGTGGCGATGTCCACGCCGTTTTACCAGGATGAGTCCATCAATGAGATGGAACTGCGAAATCAAGTCGAACGGTTTGTTGCTGCAGGCCTTCACGGCATTTTCGCCCTGGGTACGAACGGGGAAAACTATGCAATGGATTTCAATGAGAAAATCCGGGTGATGGAAGTGGTCATTGAACAAGCCCACGGCCGCATACCGGTCTATATCGGTACAGGGTGCGTTACCACCCGGGAAACAGTCGCACTGACCCGCAAGGCCGCAGAACTCGGCGCAGACTGCGCATCAGTGGTCTCGCCATGGTTTGCGATGAACACGCAGGAAGGCTTGTATCATCATTACAGGACTGTTGCCCAGGCAAGCAGCCTCCCGGTCCTTGTCTATAACATGCCTGCAAGGACCGGCGTGAACGTGCACCCCGTCACGATGCAAAAACTGAGCAGTATCCAAAACATTGTCGGCATCAAAGACTCAAGCGGCAATTTCGACAACATGCAGCAGTATCTGGAGATCCCCGGGAGCAAACTTTCCGTGCTGTCGGGCAACGATTCTTTGATCCTTCCCTGTCTGTTGGCTGGCGGCCGGGGCGGCATCAGCGGGATCGCAAATGTCCTGCCTGAAATGATGGTGCAGATTTACAGTGCCTGGGCCGCAGGAGACCTGAAGGAAGCCTGGCGTGTACAGCGCAGCATACGCCCCCTGCGCGATTGCATGGCCCAGGGGAATCCAAACTCTGTCGTGAAACGCGCCGCCTATTTCGTCGGCCAAAACCTGGGTCCCGTGCGCGCGCCGTTTGATATCCAGGATGAAAAGCTGGACCAATCAATCATCAAAGCGCTTGAGATGATCAAGGAGGCTAAGGAGTGAGCGGTATGCATCCAGTGATCAAGCTCTGTGTCCCGGGAGAAGTCCGCATCGGAAAAGGCTGCGCGAATATGCTGCCTGATATGGCAGGCAATGCGGAAACAGATAACATTGCAGTGTTTTTGGACAGCGGGGTGATGGCATCAGGGTCTGCTGATTCCATACTCAGTTCATTGAATACCAGGTTTTCAAAGGTGATATTGGTGACCGGGGTCCCGCCTGAACCCGAGGACGGACAGGTGCGGATGCTCTTTGACCAGGTCAGGGACAGCGGCGCAAAGGCGATCATTGCCATCGGCGGCGGCAGCGTGCTTGACACTTCAAAAATCACCTCAGTGATGATGACCAATCCCGGATATTTTTCTGATCTGACCGATGTCAGCCGGATCAAACGGAAAGGCCTTCCATTATATGCGGTGCCCACCAGTGCCGGTACTGGTTCTGAAGCCACGCCGAATGCCATTGTTCTCATACCCGAAAAGAAGATGAAGGTCGGTGTTGTCCATCCCTTTTTCCTGCCGGACGCGGTGCTGTTGGATCCTGAATTGACCGTCAGCCTTCCGCCTTCCGTGACAGCATCCACGGGCCTTGATGCATTCTGCCATTGCATTGAGACCTACATTTCACTGAAAACCAACTCGTTTGCCAGGTTGTTTGGTTTGAAGGGACTGGAGCTGATCAACCGGTATCTGCGCCCCGCTTATCATGATGGCAGAGATATGGAAGCCAGGGAGAATATGCTGCTGGCATCGTTTTACGGCGGGGTTGCGATCGCTTCATCAAGCACTGTCGCCGTGCATGCGCTCAGCTATCCACTGGGCGGGTCCTTCAGGATTCCGCACGGGGTGTCCAACGCGATCCTGCTCCCGTATGTGATTCGCTTTAACATTGACGCGATTCATGACAGCTTGCCAGACATTGCCGGCGCATTGGGGATTGATGGCAGGAACCGCTCAAAACAACAGCTTGGAGAACAGGTTGTTGATGCGATATTTTCTCTTTGCAGGGATGTAGGAATTCCGGACAGCCTGCATGCGTTCGGCGTAGGTAAGGAGGATCTGGACCATCTGGCGCATTTGGCCAGCGAGGTTCATCGCCTGCTTGACCAAAACCCCAGGAAGATGACGCTGGAGGATATCCGCTCCATTTATGATCAACTCCTGTAAGGAGCTGACAATATATTCTTAGGAGGAAAACATGAAGAAACTGTCTGTGGCTGTACTCGCTTTCCTGATGGCACTGATGTTCTCGCTTGGTGGAGTCATTTCGGCTGAAGCAACCGTCGATACTGACAATCCTATCTACATCGGCGTCCTGGATGCCTTTACCGGCGACCGTGCCAGCAATGGCGAGTATTCCAAGGAAGGCGCGGACATGGCAATGGAAACCATCAATGCCAACGGCGGCGTGATGGGAAGAGCCATCAAACTGGTCTATGAGGATGATCAGGGAAATGAAACCGCGGCAACCAATGCTTTCCAGAAAATCATGGCGGACAACGATCTTACTGCAATCGCATTAGACAAGGATTCCTCTGTTGTCCTTGCCATGGAGCAGTTCATTGCAGATGAAGGCATCCCTGCGATCTGCTGCGGTTCTTCCGTCCGCATTGAAAGCACCGCGACGGAAAATCTCTTCTCCACCCGTTTGAGCGACACCGGTTCCGGGGTTACCATCGCCAACTTCTGCAAAGAGCTTGGCATGACAAAAGTCGCCATCCTTCATGCGCCTGACGCGCTTGGGACCGGCATGACGCCCGTTATCCAGAAGCAGTTTGAAATCAACGGTATTGAAGCGGTCTCAATACAGCAGTTCTCTCCGGAGGAGAAGAACTTTGCGCCCTACATTGCCAAAATCAAAGACTCCGGCTGCGATGGCATCATTGGCATCGCCCAGCAGGCAGAGGCAGCGCTCATTATGATCGCAGTCAATGAAGCCGGCCTGGACGTCCCTTGTGTCGGCAGCTCTGCGTTCGCGCAGCAAAACGCTATCAAGAACTCATCCGGCGCTTCTGAGGGCTGGTACTCTGCCAGCGCTTTCTCCCCCCATTCCCAGGAAGAGCCTACAAAATCTTGGATCGCCCAATACACCGAGAAGTATGGCCGCGCTCCTGATATGACCTCCGCCAGCATGTATGACGCCATCATGCTCTTCAAACAAGCCATTGAGGAAACGCAAAGCACCGAGTGGAGCGACATCGTTCAGTACCTGAAGAGCATCAAGGATGTTCAGGGCATCACCTCCACCTACTCCTACAATGGCACAGCCATGCTTGGAACATCTGAGTACATCGTTCAGATCAAGGGCGGAACTTCAGAGGTTGTTGCACTGATCAAGAACTGACGTCTGCCGGTGCTATTCAGCACCGAATACGGTCAATCCCCGGCAGCGGCACACAAAGTCCGTGCCGCTGCCGGGAAACTGCTTACAATGGGTGAAAGGGCGTGAATGAATGTACATACAACTTGCGCTGACGGGCCTTTCCATGGGGATGCTTTATGCCTTGATGGCCATGGGGTTGATCCTGATTGTGAAAGCCGTTGGCGTATTAAACTTCGCGCATGGTCAATTATTCATGCTCGGCGCATATCTGACATGGATGCTGACTTACCAGTTGGGCCTTCCTGTATGGGGTGTTGCTCTGTGCGGTTTGATTGTTTTTGCGATCTGTGGCGCAGCGTACATGTTTACAGTTTATTGGCCGCTGAGGGCCTCATCCTGGCGGGTAACGGTCATCATCAGCACTCTGGGCGCTTCCATCGCCTTGAAAGAATTCGTCCGCATTGTCTGGGGATCAATTCCATTGACCATGGATCCGATCATTCCCGGGGTTCTCCGGATCGGCTCAGCTTATCTGAGTTACCAATACCTGTTCATCATTGCCATCGGCGGCGGATTGATGGCCTTCGTTTACGTACTCTTTGAAAAGACATTCATCGGGAAGATCATGCAGGCGACCGCGCAGGATCGTTATGCCGCAAATCTGATCGGCATACCGACGGTTGTTGCGATCGCAGCCACCTATATGATCAGCATGAGCTTATCCGGCGTAGGAGGGTGGCTTGCAGCGCCACTGTTCCTGGCATCCCAGTCGCTGGGCAATCTTGCCCAGAAGGCTTTTGCCGGCATTGTCCTTGGCGGTTTTGGCAGCGTGAAAGGAGCCATTGTCGGGTGCATTCTTATTGGCCTGATCGAATCATTCGGCGTGATCATCACGGACAGCTATAAGGATGCCATTGTTTTCGGAGTGCTCATTCTCGTTCTCCTGATCCGCCCAACCGGGATATTTGGCGAAAAGATTGCCGAGAAAGCATAGGTTCAGCAAGATGAGCATAAAACAGCAAAGAATTTCACGATCACATATTGGCTTTCTTGCCGGTGCAGTCATCTTTCTGTTGGTGATCATCTTCTTTCCACAGAAGGCGGTCATCAACAAGTACATGATGAAAGTCACAAATGAAGGCCTGATCTATTTCGTCGCCGTGCTTGGCCTTTGCGTCATGCTGGGTATGGGCGGTCAGGTTACTTTCTCCACTGCGGGAATCATGGGACTTGGTGCTTATACAACCGCCATTCTAACCACGCGGCTGGGAGTTGATACCCTGCTCGCTTTGCTGATTGCCATTGCCGGCAGCGGAATCGCGTCGTTTTTTATCGGATTGGCGTTGTTCCGCCTGAAAGGCAGTTATTTTGCCTTTGCCTCGATTGGGTTTACAACGCTGCTTTATACCGTGTTCTCCAATTGGCTGGAGCTGACTGGAGGCCCGGACGGCATCAGCAGAATTCCCAAACTGAACCTTCATTTCTTTCAGTGCAATAACTATTACGACTATTTCCGTGTTTACTTCATCATCGCCGTCATCTGCTTCTTGATTGTCCTCAACATGCGACGCACAAGCTTCGGCCGCGCGTTGGCTTCCGTCCGTGACAATGAGATCGCTGCCAGCTCAATGGGCATCAATGCTTACATGACCAAAGTCTACAGCTTCGTCATCGCCGGCGTGCTCGCCAGCCTTGCAGGCGGGATGTACGCTCTTCACGCCAACTACATCAGCCCGGAACCGTTCAGGTATGACCAGTCAGCCATTTATCTGATCATGGTTATGCTGGGCGGCGTCGATTCCACCTTCGGCGCGTTCATCGGCGCGATGCTGCTGACCATCCTGCCGGAAAGGATGCGATTCCTGCAGAGTTACTACAAACTTGTCTATGGTGTCGGTGTCATCATCCTGATGGTTGTCATGCCGATGGGGATCATGGGCATCTTCACGCGGGTGAAACACAAAATTCGCTCGATCAGGAAGAAAAAGCGTGCCTCCGGATTACAGGACGAGAAGGAGGTAAAGTAGGATGACAGAATTCCTGTTGGAAGTCTGTAATGTCAATAAGAGTTTTGGCGGTTTGGTCACTGCGGAAAATGTGAACATGACCGTTGAACCAGGTCAGATCCGCGGGCTGATCGGCCCCAACGGTGCGGGGAAAACGACTTTATTGAATTTGATCAGCGGAATATATGAGGTAGACAGCGGAAACATCCTGTTCAAAGGAAAAAATGTCACGAAAGTGCCCGCCTATGCGCGCGCGCGTTTAGGCATCGGGCGGACTTTTCAGCAGCCCCGCTTTATGAACAGGGCGAGCATCCGGGATAACATGAAGATCGGCACTGATCTTTACAATCAGTTTGGTTACCTTCAAACCTTCTTCGGCAAACGCGGCCATGACTTCAACAAGGAAATGGATGAGCTCATGGAGATCGCAGGATTTACCTTCGACTGGGATGACCAGATCACTTCGCTTCCCTATGGCCAGCAGAAATTGCTGGAAATCGTACGGGCGATGCTGGCCCATCCCTCCGTCATCCTGGTGGACGAGCCTGCCGCCGGGTTGAACAAACAGGAGCAGGACCGCGCATCCCGGCTGCTTTTCAAGGCGGTCTCCAATGGCGCAGGCGTTGTGCTGATCGAGCACACGATGGATATGGTCATGTCTGTATGCGACCGGATCACGGTGCTCAATTTCGGCCGCGTCATCGCCGATGGACTGCCAAAGGAGATATCCAATAACGAGCAGGTGATTCAGGCTTACCTTGGAGGTGACGATCATGCTTAAAATTGATAACCTTCATGCTTTCTACGGCCCGATTGAAGCCCTCAAAGGAATCAGCATGGTGGTTGAGGAAGGAAAAATGGTCTGCATGATCGGCTCAAACGGAGCCGGCAAAACGACCTTGCTCAACTCGATTTCCGGCATGATGAACATCACGGGCCACATCAGCTGGAATGACACTGTTCTCAGCACGATGTCCTGCACGAAGATCGCCAAGCTCGGCGTCATGCACGTGCCTTCGGGCCGCCATGTGTTTCCGGGCCTGACTGTGCGGGAAAACCTGGAGGTGGGCACCATCAACTGGCGCGGACCCTTTGGCGCGCCGAATTTCAAGGACGACCTGGAGA
>CAZVSG010000017.1:9868-28960 GCA_964629345.1 uncultured Christensenella sp.
TGCTGGACGAACCTTCCATGGGTCTGGCGCCGCTGATCGTGGCGGAATTGTTCGAAAAGATCGTGGAGATCAACGAACTGATGAAGGTGACCATCCTTCTGATCGAACAGAACGCAAAGATCGCCATGAAACATTCACACTACACCTATGTCATCGAACAGGGTCTGATCACAATGGAAGGGCTCTCTGCCGAATTGAAGGATCATCCTGGAATCAAACAGGCCTATCTTGGCAAGCTTGCAGAAGCCACATTGAAATGAACTGTGGTCATTCCGAGAAGAATGAGAGAGGATCGATCATGAAAAAGAAACTCCACCCTTTAAAAGGGATCGTCACAACGGTCATTTCGCCATTCATAGGTGATGAGAAGAGACTGGACACCGAGTCCCTCGCGCGTGAAATCAACTGGGCATGCAAGGCGGGCGTTGCCGGATTTCTTGTTCCCTGCCTGGCAAGCGAGCAAGGGCTTTTGTCTACGCAGGAGAAGAAGGAGCTGGTCCAGGTAACCGCAAAGGCCGCAAATGGCCGGGCGAAGCTCATCACAAGCATCACCGGGCCGGACTCCCGCGAGCGTATCCGCCTGATGCAGGAGTTCCGGGATTGCGGCATCAACGGCTTCAACATGCAGGTGCCCTTCGGCTCAGAAGTTGAGTTCATGGAAGCGATTGAAGCGATCGACCGTGAACAGCCGGAATTCCTTTTTATTCAGGACGCGGACTTCAACGGCCCTGGCATCGAATTGGCGTGGCTGACAAAGGCGTTCGAAACCTTCCGGAGTGTTGTTGGTGTGAAAATTGAAGTCAAGTTCACTGCGCCGAAATGTTCCCGCTTGATCGAATCCACTGAGGGGGAAATGCTGGTGGCAAGCGGATGGGGAAACGACCAGCTGCTGGAATTGATGGACCGTGGTGTCAACTTGCTGATGCCTTCAGGAATGTTTGAACTCTATGTTCGCGTACATGCGCTGCATGCATCAGGAAATCGTTCTGCGGCCCGGAAGCTGTTCTATGATATGCTGCCGATCATCACGTTCACACGTCAGTCCCAGGAACTCAACCGTTGGTTCCATAAGCGCTATTTCAAGTCTTTCGGCGCGTTTACAAGTGAAATGAGCCGGGAGGAAGTTATGCTTGATGATTATCATCTGCGTTATGCGGATGAACTGATCGGCCGCGCGGGCGAACTGATCGCCGGACTTGATTCATACAGATAATTAGGAGGAACCCCCAAATGCACAAAAAGATCTATGGAATCATTGCTGCAATGGTGACATCAATGAATGCAGATGAAACCTTGAATGAAGCGGAAATCAGAAATCAGGTGGACCGGCAGATCGACGCAGGTGCAAATGCGGTGTTCTGTCTGGGCACCAATGGCGAGTTCTATATCCTCAGCGAAGCGGAAAAGCTTGAGGTCATCCGCATCGTTGTCGATCAGACAGCTGGTCGCGTCCCAGTTTATGCCGGAACAGGCTGCCCAGGTACGAAGGCCACGATCGAGCTTTCCAAAAATGCCAAAAAGCTTGGTGCAGACGTACTATCCATTATCAGTCCCTATTTCGCGGCGATTTCCCAGAAAGAGATTTATGAGCATTTCAAGGCGATTTCCGAAGCCGTCGGCCTGCCCATTGTCATGTATAACATGCCGGCGCGCACCGGCAACAACATAGAACCGGACACAGTGGCGAAATTGGCGCAGCTGCCAAACATCGTCGGCGTCAAGGACAGCTCGGGGAACTGGGATAACCTCAAGGCTTATATCCACGCAACAAAAGACATGGAGTTCAGCGTGCTGTCTGGCAGCGATCTGCTGATTCTTCCGACGTTGAAGGAAGGCGGCCACGGCGGCATCACAGCTGTCGCCAACATATACCCCCATACCATGGTCTCCATTTATCGCAGTTTCATGGAAGGCAATCTCGCCGCGGCGGAGCAGTACCAGGATAGCATAGCGCCAATCCGCACCTGTTATAAGCTTGGCAATCCAAACACCGTGACAAAGAAAGCAACGAACCTGATTGGCAATCCGGTAGGGCCTTGCCGCGCGCCTTTTAATTATCTCAGCGAGGAGACGGTGGAACAAATCCGGAAAATACTGGAAGCAGACAAGGATCGCGGGATGAGATGACATAACACTCTGAGAGTATTGAAAAAGCAAACCTCCAACAGGAGATATAATCAAATGACGGAGTGTACACTCATAACCTCGCGAAAACGCGATAACAAAATCAGCTTTCAAGATAATCAATGCGGATTTCATTTACCTCAAGCGCTTAGATATCCTTTGCCAGCTTCAGCTGGATTTGATGGATTATCTACAACCTTTCAACAACGTCAAATTGCATAGCGCACTGGCTAATTTGTCGTCCGCAGAGTTCAAATAAACCTCCTTCTTATAATATTATCCGACCAAGTGTTGACATTTCGTTTGAGCAATTTTTACCCTTTAAAATACCCTTTACAGGTTTTATTCAAGTTATACTGCGTTTTACTCATTTGATCGAAACTCGTTGATTTCATTCACTTTTTAGAATATGGTTTTATTGAGTTTTACTAAACAAAGTGGTTATCCTCGAATTCAAGTCTCGTCGACCGCACCAGAGGGAAAGCCTTGATTTCGTCAGGAAATCAAGGCTTTTTCCTTGAAAAGGACATTTGCCAACATCCTTACCCACAACAGGTTTTTACTGAACTCTATCATAAATACTTTGATGAGGTGGCCTTTTTGCGTCTCCGCATTGCCTCTTTCAATTGGCGCAGGTTTCGCTGCGCCATATTCTCCCGGCTGAACGGAGTCATTAAAAATTTCCGCCCCATCGGTGCGTTTGCTCATTCATTTCGCATTAGCCAATGGAGAAGCCCGACAGGAAGGAGAAGTCAATGTTTCCGGGAAAGCGCGACCCGGATCATCCGTCTTGATCCCCGCAAGCAGCGCCTTGGGATATCAGCCTTTTCTTTTCAGGGGATCTGGCTCAGCCTGAGCAGCCGTTCCGCATTCAGATGGTATACTTTCTCCAATACGTCATCCGGCAGCCCGATGCCGTAGATCTTCCACCTGCCCATCGATCCCGCTTCCTCTTCCGGCCCATAGTCAAAATATTCGTCAAAGGTTTCCAAAAAACGGAAATAGTAGGGGTACAGTTCTTCAGGGTCCTGGCCGGCGATGTAATCCGTCCCGAAGAGGATACGGTCCTGGTGATCGATGAAGAATTTCCTGGCTGTGTAGGGCTGGCGGCCCAGTTCGTTGATCCGCGCTGCGATGTCAACGTGCATGTTGGGATAGCTGTCCATCAGTCTGCTCACAAACCCAAGGTCTTCCGAGCAGGAACCCGTGTGTGCAATGATGAACGTCGTGCCCGGATGGCGCTTCAGGACGGCCTCCTGCATCCGCATGTGTTCCTCAAAGGAGAAGAACTCCTCCCCATAAAAAAGCCATTCCGGATTCTGAGCCAGGCATTCATAATATTCGTTCCGCGCGTCAAAGGGCGTAAAGAAAGCGACCGGGTCTGCAATGTGGATCAGGACGGTCAAGCCGTTTTCACCGGCGGCGGAAAAGATGCAGGCCAGCCTTTCATCATCCAGGCGGATGTGCCTGCCCCGGCTGTCCTTCCGGTACAGCGTGATGTCTTTCCAGAGTTTGATCCCCCTGTACCCGGCCAGACGGTAATCTTCCATTGCCCTTTGGACGCTGTCTTCAAAACCGGGCAGCTCAAAACCGGAGAGATCGACAGAGGGGAATGTGTACACCGTGCCCTGCCGCCCGGCCAGCTTCCTTTCCAGGCGCTCCAGCTCGCTTCCCCAAACCAGCTCAAGGTTGCACAGCCTCTGAACACCGTGCCTTCGCAGGCCTTCCAGCACCTTGCCCGTGTCATATTTCGAATCGTAATCCCTGCCGATGACCAGGGGGCCGAAGTGCGTATGGATGTCAAACACCGGGAATTTCGCCCGGGCGACCGGATGGGAACCGGTCTTCAGGCGCGTGACCGGCCTGTACTGGGAAAGCGGGATGCTCATCCTGCGCTCCTTCCTTATTTCATGCCCGTAATGGAGATGCCCTTGATGAACTGCTTCTGGAACAGCAGGAAAACCACGATGACCGGCAGCATGACCAAAGTTGCTGCCGACATGGTGGCGCCCAGGTCCATGGAATGGTTGGTATTGAAAATGGTCAGGGCCAGCGGAAGCGTCATGCGCTCGACTTCGCTGAGCATGATCAGGGGGCCGAGGTAGTCGTTCCAGGTTGCCAGAAAGGTGAAGATCGCCAGCGCGCTGACGGCCGCCCGGATCTGCGGCAGGATGATACGGAAATACAGCCCCATGTTGCTGCAGCCGTCGATCAGCGCAGCTTCGCACAGACTGTCGGGCACTTCCGAAATGAACTGCCTGGCCAGGAAGATGCCGAATACGCTGACCATCCCGGGGATGATCAGGGCGTACAGCGTGTTGTACCAGCCCAGAGAATTGATGATCAGGAAGGAAGGGATCATGGTGACTTGGGAAGGGATCATCATCGTGGCCAGCAGGATCCAGAACAGCGTTTCCTTGAACCTGAAACTGTACTTGGCGAACACAAAACCGGTGATGGTGCTGGTGAACAGCACGGCGAGCGTGACAGACCCCGTGATGGTCAGGCTGTTGAGGAACCACCGGAGGATCGGAGCCCGGGAAAACACCTTCTGATATCCGCTGAGGGTCCACTGGATCGGGAAGATGACGCTTGGATTTTTCATCATTTCCGACGTCGTCCTGAAGGAGGAGAGCAGCATCAGAAGGTAAGGGATGACGACAATGAACGCGATGAGGAGCAGGCCCAGCGTGATGATCTTCTGGACCGGCGTGGAATGCTCCTTGTACTTCATTTTCTGCATATCAGTATCCCCAGTCCGTTTTCATGAACCGCCGCTGGACCAGGGTGACCGCCATGATGATGGCGAACAGGACCAGGGCAACAGCCGAGGCGTATCCCATGTCTTTGGTCACAAAGCCGAGGTTGTAGACGTAAAGGGTGAGCACTGTGGATGCGTAGTTTGGCCCCCCTCTTGTCGCAAGGGTCATGAACTGGACGATCATCTGGAAGTGGGAGATCAGCGTCATGATCAATACGAATACAAAGGTCCTCTCCAGCAGCGGCAGCGTGATGCGCGTAAATCGCTGCCAGGCGCTCGCCCCGTCGATCTTCGCCGCGTCCTGATACGTCCCGGGGATCGCGTCCAGTCCGGCAGAAAACAGGATGGTGTTGTAACCAAAATCGACCCATAGGGTGAAGGCGATGATGGCCCACATCACCGTGTCGGCGTTCCCCAGGAAGTTGATCGGTTTCCCGCCCATCTGGACCAGGATCGTATTCAGGATCCCCGTCCGGGTCGAAAATACACGGCTGCCCCACACCGACGTCGACCCGACCATCGGCGCGATGCACGGCAGGAAATACATCATCCTGAAAAAGCTGCGGGTCTTGTTGGATGGCAGGGCAGAGATGAAGATCGAAAGCCCAAGGGTAAAGAGGATGTTGAACAGAACGGTGACAAACACGAAGAAGACCGTGTTCTTCAGTACTTTCAGAAAGACCGGGTCCCGGGCGAGTTTGAAATAGTTTTCCAGCCCGATGAACTGGTTCTGAGCCCTGAGCGGATTGTAGTCAAAGAAGGAAATGCCCAGTCCCAGCAGGAGCGGGACGAAGAGGAAGACGATGATCAGCAGGAAAACGGGCACCAGGACGCCGGCAACAAAACGGTTGTTTTTCAATGGATCATCTCCTCAGGGGGGACCGGGGCGGTTTGAAGGCCGTCCCCGGTCCCTGGAAGCGGTTTTTTATTTGCCGAGAAGCTGTTCGTTCAGCTGCGTTTCCAGCACGGCCAGGGCGTCGGCGACGCTTGCGTAGGTCGCGGTCGTGCACAGTTCGACGAACATGTTGTTGATGCTCTCCTTGAAGACGTCGGTGTTGAAGTGCCCTAAGTATCGGCCGTTGGGAAGGATGTCAATGAGGAATTTGACGTGCGGCATCGCCTCCAGGTAGGTCTGGTTGTCCAGCAGGGACGTGCGCGCAGGCAGCATCCCGCAGGCGATCAGGTGGCCGATGATGTTTTCTTCACTGGTCATGAAGTTGATGAACTCCCAGGCGGCCTCCTGATTGGGGCTTGCGGACGACACGGCCAGACCCCAGCCGGTTTCGGCCGCGAAGGCCACATTGTCACCGTACCACGGCATCGGGATGTAGTCGATCTCGTTCCCAAGCTCAAAGCCGTAGATCTCGATCAGCTCGGAGAGGACCCAGGGGCCGCGCATGACCATCATGCCGCGGCCTTCCGCCAGGTTGTAGTGCCCCTCGTTGTCCCCGCCTCCGGTGAGCGGGTCGACGTTGGCAAGGTGTTTTTCCGTCACATAGCCGACAAGCTCCTGCATGGTCTGCACCGCGATGGGCGAGGTCAGGTCAAAGGTGCCGTCCTCCCTCAGGTACTCGCCGCCGGAGGACAGGATCATGCTCATCCAGGTGTACATGATGTTGTCCCAGGTGACGAAGTCAAAGCCTTTCATGTCCATGACCGCGCCGTCGCCCTCGGACGTCTGTTCGGCGATGCTGATCATCTCTTCCCAGGTCGTGGGGTAAGCAAGGCCGCGCGTATCAAACTCCGCCTTGTTGACCAGCAGCCCGCCGGACTCGATGTTGAACTCAAGCGGGACGCCGTAGTATTTGTCCTCATAGGTAAAGGTGCCGTAGGTGGGGGGCAGGTAGTCCTCGCTGATCTGTTTGGCCAGTTCATCGGACACCTCGGCCAGCGCGCCGGTAGGCGCGAAATCCGCCGCCCATCCGCCCCAGATCTCATAGATGTCTGCACCGCCGCTCCCGGCGATCAGGGACGTCTGGGTCTTTGCCTGAAAGTCGTCGTAGGGGAAGAACTCGGTCTTGACTTCGATGCGGTCCTGCGAGGCGTTGAACCGGTCGACGATCTCCTGGTGGGATTTATTCCAGCCTTCGTTCTGGTGCGCCCAGTACTTCAGCGTAATCTTCCCCTGCGCCAGGGCAGGAGCTGCAAGCAGCAGGATGGTCACACAAAGCATCAGGGCCAGCAAGCGTCTCTTCATTCCGGAGTACCTCCTTTAATTGTTTAAATCCTGGTGGATTTAAAGTATGCAAGATATTCCCTGTTCTTTTCGAACATGGCGTTGGTCATGTCCCTGATCTCCTGCAGGCTCAGCACGCTGGCCGTCAGGGGATCGAAAAGGATGGCCTGGTAGATCTTCATCGGGTCGCCTTCCAGGAAGCCATGGACCGCCAGTTCTTCGCAGCGGGACAGGTTGTTGACCAGCAGGGCGATCTGGTCCGGCAGGGGGTCAACATGGATGGGCTGGATGCCCGCGCGGGAGGCGATCACAGGCACCTCGACGCAGGCGCCTTCGGGCAGGTTGCTCACAAGGCCGAAGTTGCGCAGGTTGCCGTTGAACATGTAGGGCGTATTGTCGCCGAAGAGGGCGTTGAAGATGTTGGAGGCGTATTCCCCTCCCCTGGAAAGGTCTTTGTCCGGGCTGTCAAGCCATTGCTTGAACTCGCTCTCCCAGGTGTTCTCCCGGTTCAGGTATTCCTTGAGGATGAAAGCGTGTTCGCCGGGGTTCCACTCGGTCCCGTGTGTACAGTACTTTTCGATCAGGTCCGGGCGCTTGCGAAACCAGTAGAGGTATTCGGAGTTGTGGCCGGAAGACTCGGTGCAGTAGTAGCCAAGGGCCTTGAACAGTTCGTTGCGCACGGGCTCCGCGTTGGCCACCTCCGGCCTCTCCATCGCTTCGCGGATCAGCGGATAGGCATCCTTCCCCTTCCACTTATACTCGATGAAGTAGGCCTGGTGGTTGATGCCCGCGCAGGTGTAGGTGATTTCCTCCATCGGCGCGCCGATGAATCCGGCCAGCAGCTCGCTGGTCCCCTGGACGCTGTGGCACAACCCGGTGACATTGGCCTTGGTCTCGCTCTGCAGCACTCTGCACAGCATGGCCATGGGGTTGGTGTAATTGAGCACGACGGCATCCGGGCAGTATTTTTCAACGTTGCGGCAGATCTCCAGCATAGCCGGGGCGGTCCTTAGGAAGCGGAAGATGCCGGAAGGCCCCCGCGTGTCGCCCACGCAGATATCCACGCCAAAGCTCTTGGGGATCTCGATGTCATGACGCCAGATACTGACGCCGCCCTGCAGGATCGTGATCAGAACGCCGTCGGCGCCTTCCAGCGCGGTTTTCAGGTCAGTGGTCTTCGTCACGGTCGCGGGATATTTCCCTGCCTCAAAGATGCTTTTCACGCCCTTCATGGCATAATCCAGGCGCTTCTCGTTGATGTCCATCAGGCAGATGTGCGCGTCGCGGAACGCATCAAACGTCATGATGTCCGTGACCAGGCCCCTGGTAAACTCCAGCGACCCGGCCCCGATGAAGGTGATTTTTCTGGCCATTGAATGCTCCTTTGGGAATGAATTCTGCCGGTATCTCCGTACGGGCAGTGCAGGCTCCCTCTCAGGGACAAGGCGACCGCCGCCCTTGGCGTCCGGGCGGCGCGGGACAGTGATTCAGTCTGATGACAGCGCGATCACCTCCATCCCTGTCATTTCCGCAAAGTCGATCATTTGCCGGTACAGATGCCTGCCATAGCCCAGGCAGGCGTACTCGTTGTCCCAGTGCTCCATCAGCCGGTCCACGTCGCAGTTGACCTTCAGGAAGGCATGGGGCCAGAACGGGATCCCGCACTCTTTCCTGCGGGCGTTGATCTCCTCATCGCCGGGCTCGTACACCCGGCAGCGGGTGATCACAAGGCGGAACCTGCCGTCCACCCGGCACACCCGTCCCAGAACCCCTTCGCCCGCCTTGCAGACCAGGCTGACGGAAAGCCCTCCCGCCGCGCCCTCTGTCGCGATGCCATGCTCCGCAAAGCGCGCGCCGTGCCTGTTCGCCAGGGAAGGCGGGACCGCGCCGTCACCGATGATCTTGACCTCTTTGGACGCCTTGTCCAGGCATTGCAGGTCGCCGTAATACGGCGGGTCCTGGCTCAGATAGGTGATCAGGATGCTGGTCAGCGCGGTATTGAAATCCGACAGCGTGGAGGTGGGCACTCCATCCTCAAGCATCATGCTCTGCGCGAAGCAGGTCGCGGTATAGTCGTCCGCCAGGCCGGGGAAGGACTGGATCGTATAATACCGGTAATCATATTTGCGAAGCAGTTTCTTCAGCGCGAGGTAGAGCCGGACCGACCGCTCCGTCATCGCGCTGCGCTCCGGCTGTTCGGTGAATTTCCGGCTGATCAGGTCAAAGGCATCGTCCAGTTCCTCTTTGGTGACTTCCTTGGCGGTGCTGACCAGCTCCGTCGTATCGCGGGAGTCGATGTCGATCCCAAAGGTCTTCATCCACTGCGAGGGATCGGCGGTGCCGCAGGTCTGTCCCATCCCGCGGCCCCCGAAGGCGCCCAGCGTGGTCATCTGCAGGCGGTTCTTCAGCGCCGATGCCTGGCAGTAATCAACGATCCTGGCAACTTCAGCCGGGTCTTCAGCAGCGCCGTACACAAAGCGGTGCGGGATGCCAAGTTCCTTCAGGGCAGCCTTGAGCACCAGGCCGCCCACCGGCCGCCACCCCTGGGAGCCGGGATAGGTCCAGACCACGATGCCCTTTCCTGTCTTGGCGAATTCGCGAAGGGCCCCCGCCATATGCGCCGCCCAGACCCAGGTGCCCGAGAACAGAACGAGACAGTCCACACTGTCATCACGGGCCAAAGGCAGGATCACCTGCTTCGCTTCCTCTTTGGTAGCGATGATCAGTTTCTCCTCCGCCACCTCAAGCCCGGCATCTCTCAGCGCCTGCGCCGACCGCCTGACAACGTCGCCGTCAATGAACGGGGTCCCCAAAGGATCCTTCAACCCGTCCTTGTGCACGCCATACACCACATAACCAACCTTTGCCCTGATCACGCCTGCTCCTCCTCCAATTCCTGCTGTTTTCCAAAGGCCTTGCCAGGCCTTAAGGCCTGTACCTTAACCAGGTTCCGTCCGCTCCACGATGAATTCCGTTGCTCTGCAGTATTCCTCCCCCGGGGAGAGCAGCACTGAAGCCCGGTGTTCCGGGAGATTGACCGCGTTGGGCAACTCCCCGGTCTCCAGGCAGACGCCCCAGTGCTTCCCGTACTTCATGCCCGATTTTCCGTTCACCTCCGACAGGCCGTTGCCGGTATAGACCAGGACGCCCCCTGCGTCTGTCCGGCAGGCAAGCCGCAAGCCGCTGTGTGCGCAGGACAGCCTTGCCGCGATCCGGAACCCGGATCCCCTGACCTTATAGTAATGATCGACTCCGTCCGCTGCCGCGACCTCCCGGTTCCATGCCTGACCCACGGCGTCACCGATCCGCGTTTCAGCCCTGAAATCAAGCGGCGTATCGGCGACTTCAGGGAAGCGCCCGGTCACCAGCGGGGCCGGGCCGCAGGTGGTTTCCGCATAATGGTCGGAGAATACCTTCAGACTTTGATCCAGGCAGTCACGCCGCGCGCCTTCCAGATTGAAATAGCTGTGGTTTGTGAAGCTCAGTGACGTCTCCACGCTGCAGGCGGCGCGGTATTCCAGCCGCAGGGTGTTCAGCCGCGGGATCCGGTAGGTGAGGCTGGCCTGCATCCTGCCCGGGAATAGAAGCGAACCTTCCGGAAAACAAAGAGAGAACCTCACGCCGTCCGGCAGCGTCTCCCAGTCCCAGACCTGGCTGTGGAACCCGTCCGGCCCGCTGTGCATGCTGTCGGGCCCCGCGTTTCTTGGCAGCTGGACCGTCTGGCCTGCGAGCGTACACCGACCTTGCGCCATGCGGTCTGCGATGGGGCCGATCATCGCGCCAAAAAAATGCCGGCCGGCCAGGTAATCTCCCAGGCTGTCGTATCCCAGAACGATGTCCAGGGGCTCATCCCCGGCGTCCCGCGCGATCAAGGACTGCAGTACGCCGCCGTAATTGCTCACGGAAACGATCAAACCTTCGCCGGCCACGGTGAACAGGGATACCTCTTTTCCCTCATGGGTGCCCCAGTCTCTGCGCGAAACCTGAACCATCCCCTCAGCCCTCCGCCCTGTCCAATTCTTCAACCAGGCGCAGCGCCAGTTCCCGGTCGATGTGCTCTGCGATGGTGTCCATCACCTTGACGGATTCGGCGGCCAGCCGGGACCCCAGACCCGCGGCTGAAGCGCCGGATTCCGGCAGGAAGGGCAGCCCCAGGGCGAGGCCGCAGACGATTCCGGCCAGATACGCATCCCCTGCGCCGCCTGTCGCGACCGCTTTGACCGGCTGCGCGGGGAGATAGCGGATCGTCCCCTCCCCGCAGGCGAAACTGCCCAGAGCGCCGAAAGTGACCGCCAGCAAGGCCTCCCGGCGGGCGAGGCGGAGCTTTTCATAGCACTTCCATGCCAGCCGGGAGGGCTCCTTTTCCGCGTCGCCGGAGAAGGCCGCAGCCTCGTCCTCGTTCAGGACCAGGAGGTCTGTGACCTGCAGGCCGCCCCCATCCACAAACGCCTGCGCCTCGTCGCTGAGGAAGGAGGCGACGCAGAACGCGCCCGCCGCTTTCGCCCGCCTGAGAAGGGCCAGCCTTGCGCCCAAGGGGACCTCCGGCACGGCGATGGCGGCGGTCTCCCCGTCCGCGGGCTGGGAAAGACCCGCGAAGGCGGCTTCAACATCCCCTTCGTTCACCAGGGAGCTGGCGCTCCCCGCTGTGGTGATGTTGCATACGGATTTGTCCGGATACTGAAGGCACACGGCGTACATCGTCGGCCTGTCCGGAACGGCGCGGACAAACGCGGTGTCGATCCCGGCTCCCTTCATCATCCCCGCCAGTTCCGCCCCCGGCCGGTCCGACCCGACGGCTCCGATCGCGTGTACAACTGTCTCCGGGGCGAGGATGCGCGCAATGTAGTGGAGGATGATGTGCAGCTTGCAGTAATCCTTCGCCGGGCTAAGGCTGGCGAGGCGGGTCTCATTACGGCTCAGGGTGCGGTTCCCTTCCAATTCAAACAGGATCCCGCCGCCGATGCCGCCCGTCCCGATGACCTGCGTGAATTTAAGCGCGGCCATCGTTGACCCCACGGAACGTCCAATGCGGGTTGAGGGAAATGGGGTGTTCGGCGGTTGCCAGCGTGGCTGTCAACAGGGCGTCCGGATGTTCCTGCAGCAAGGTGATCGGATATTCCGGGTCAGGATCCGAAAACAGCGCGACGCGCAGCGCTGTCTGTTTCCAGGCGCCGGTATCGCTGAACAGGCGCACTTTCCGGGCCCGCAGGCATTCCGCGATCCCCAGCGTCACCGACATGGGGGGCACAAACTGGTAGGCGGTGCCGTACTGGCGCTGCGCCAGCGCGAGGACTGTGTCCTGATTGTTGTCCTGGATCCGGATGGATGGAGAATGGATGTTTACCAGATGGACCCGGCCTGATTGTAGGCGATGTGGCCGTCCTGCCCCCAACCGCCGTAGGTCAGGTCCAGCTCTTCCCGCCAGATCTCCTTCCTGACCGTTTCCATCGTTTCCGGCGTCAGGAAGAAACGCTGATCCTCCGGTACCGCAAGGTCTTTCCTGATCCCGCCGTAAAAACATCTTTCCATGGTGGAGCGGAAGTTGTACGGGTCATCCGGGTGCAGCGTCCTGCCCTCCCAATCCAGGCACTCGTCCATGTGGAACACCACCAGGTTGCGCAGAGAGATGCCGCGGCTGTTGACGAGATCCTCAAAGGGCTTGTACCAGCAGCCGGGGCCGCAGGGGATGATGGCGCGGAACTGCCGGCCCTCCCGGTCGGCCTGCAGGATGCCCTCCGCCAGCTCCTCCGCCATGAGCCGGCCCATCGCCTGCGAATCCTTGACCAGGCGGAAAGGGACCCGGAGACCGGGATGGGTTTCCAGCTCGCCTGCCGGAACCGCGCACCAGGTATAGAGTTTTTTCAGATCCATGCCGTGTCACTCCCATTCATCGAGTCTGCCGGAAGGTTGAAGCCGGAGTTCCCTGTACAACCGGCGCGGAATCATATCAGTCCCGCGCGTCACAGCAACTGCTCCACCAGCGCGTCGCTGACTGCCCGCATCCCGATGGCGATACCGCCCAGCACACTGGCCTGTTCGCGAAGAGGGGAGGTGAGGAGTTCCGGCACGAAGGGAACATGCCTTGACAGGATGCCGCGCCAGCCCGGGATCAGCGTCGGGCCGAGGAAATCGCCCAGGCGCCCGCCGAACACGACAAGTTCCACGTTCAGGACGGATATCGCGTTGATCAGCATGATGCCGATGATATCGGAAATCTTCCGTATCAGCTCCTGCGCAACGGGGTGGTTGTTCCGGCTTTCTTCCAGAAGACCCTGAAAATCCTTCCCAAGCCCGCTGCGCGCCATGCTTTCCTGGATGGCGCTTCCGGATACCAGGGTCTCCAGCACGCCCTGTTCGTCAAACCTGTCCCGCAACCCGGCCGGGTCAGGCACCATATACCCCACTTCTCCCGCCGCGTTGTTGACCCCCCTGTACAGTTCGCCGTTCAGGATCAGCGCGGAGCCGATGCCCACGCCATGGCTGAGGTAGAGGATGTCCCTGTATCCCTTCGCCGCGCCTTTCCACTTCTCACCGATCGCGCCCAGGTTCACGCTGTTCTCCACAAAGACCGGGGCATGGCAGAACGCCTGGATGCGCCGGGTGATCTCCTGTATGTCAATAGGCGCCATGAAGGGCACAAGGATGAGCTTGCCGGTTCTCGGATCCAGGATCCCTGGAAAGCCGAGGCTGACGTATTTGACCTGCGTGGCCTGGATGCCGCCGCTCCGGACCGTATCTTCGATCAAACCGATCAGACATTCCTCCGCGACGTTCTCCCCGTCCAGCGCGCGGTAATCCCGTTTGTGGTAGACGACCTCTTTCCCCTCAAGGTCGCAGAGCATGACACGGATCTGGGACCGTCCGATGTCTGCGCCGATGATGTAGCCCCACGTGGCGTTGAACTCCACCAGGGTTGACTTCCTGCCGATGCTGTTGTTCCCGCTTCCGGCCTCCTTCAGGTACTGGCTCTCCAGCAGTTTCCTGACGTTAGAGGATACGGTAGGGAAACTCATGTTCAGCATCCTGGACAGATCCGCGCGTGAAAGCGGCCCGTGCTTGCGGACACAGTCAAGGATGACTTTCCTGTTGTGAGCGCCGAGATTTTCCGGTGTTCCAGGGCTTAGCATATTTCCCGTACCTTTCTGTTTACTTATGAATATTTCATTAATAACACGGATGTCTTTCTATGTCAACTATCCTACCATATTTGCAAAAGGCTGTTTATTGAAATCCAGGGGTCTTTGCGTGAGGGCGGTGAATAACCCATGCTCAGGCGTACAGGCCTGAAGATGACATCAAGGGGAGAGTCCGGGATATCCTTTGACACGGATTTGACGGTTTGCTGGAGGATGTGTGTTACCGCATGGATTTTTGCATAAGCGACACCCATACTGGCTGACTGCCGATCAGCAGACGGGATCTGACCCTCGCCAAACATTGACCCGACGGGTATGCCGTTACCTTTATCAAGCTGACGTACAGCTGAATGCCAGGAATGCCGCAAATCAGAAAGACCGCCGATGAGGGCGGCCTCTTTTTGCCGTGAGGGAAAACTTATTCCGCGACCGTGACAATCATCTTTGCCTTCTGCCGCTGCGAGATGACGTCGAAGGTGACCGCAAAGAGCAGCACAGCGCCTTTGACGACCATCTGGACGAACTCGTTGACGTTCAGCAGGATCAGGCCATTGGTGAGGACGCCCAGGAAAAGGACGCCCACGATGACGCCGGCGATTTTGCCTTTTCCGCCGGTAATGCTGACCCCGCCGATAACGCAGGCGGAAATGATGTCCGTTTCATAACCGACACCCAGGTTGGGGTTGCCGGAATTGACGCGGGACAGGACGATGAGGCCGGCCATGGCGCCCAGGGCGCCCGCGAAGGCATAAACCATCATCTTGATTCTGCCCGGGGAGATGCCGGACAGCCGGGCTGCCTCCTCGTTGCCGCCGATGCCGTAGATGTAACGGCCGAAGCGGGTTTTTTCCGTGATGACAAAGCCGATGGCGAACATGACTGCCATGATGATGACCGGGATGGGGATGGGCCCCAAAAACCCCTGGCCGAGCACCTTGAACGCCGGGGTAAAGCCGTAAATCGCCAGGCCGCCTGTGATGATGAAGGCCAGCCCGCGGAACACCAACTGGGTGGCGAGGGTGACCACGAAGGCAGGCAGGCGGATTCTGGCGACGAAGAGGCCGTTGAGGAGCCCGCAGACGACGCCGATGAGCAGCACCAGGACCGATGCCAGCACCGGGTGAACGCCGGCGACCATCAGCCAGGCCGCGCTGACCGCGCTCAACCCCACGACGGAGCCGGCGGACAGGTCGATGTTGCCTGTGATGATGACCATTGATGCGCCGATGGTGATGACGCCGGTGGTCACCACCTGGCGCAGGACGTTGATAAGGTTCTCAACCCGCAGGAAGGAGCGGGAAGAGACGGCAAAAAAGATGACCATGAGGACGAAGACGATGATGATGCCCAGGCTAGCAATGTTTCTCTTCAGGTTTTTCATAGCTGCTCCTTGTCAGTTTCCGGACGCCAGGTCCAGGATCCTTTCCTGGGTCACCTCGTCTCCCTGCACCTGGCCCATCACCCGGCCCAGGCGCATGACGACGATGCGGTCCGACATCCCGATGAGTTCGGGCATGTCCGAGGAGATCATGATGACGCTCTTGCCCTGCTTTGTCATCCCGTTCATCAGCTCGTAGATCTCTGCCTTCGCCCCGACGTCGATTCCCCGCGTCGGCTCGTCGAAAACGATGATCTCGCTGTTGACCGCCATCCATTTGGCCAAGACCACTTTCTGCTGGTTGCCGCCGGACAGGTTCTTGACAATCTGTTCCTCATTTGGCGTCCGGATGGCCAGGCTCTTGCAGTATTTTTTCGCGGCGGCGGCCTCTCTGGCCTTGAGGACAAAAGCGCCACGGCTGACGGCCTTCATGGAGGCGAAGCAGATGTTGGTGCGCACGCTCAAATCCAACAGCAGCCCCTGCTGCTTGCGATCCTCCGGCACCAGGCCGATGCCGCCTGCGATGGCGTCTTTCGGGCTTTGCGCGTTCAGGGGCTTGCCGAGGACCGTGACGGTGCCGCTGTTGAGCCTGTCCGCGCCGAACAGCGCGCGCGCCAGCTCCGTCCGCCCTGCTCCGACCAGACCGCCAAGGCCCAGGATCTCACCGCGATGCAGGTCGAAGGAAACATCCTTGAGCTTCCTGTTGGACAAGCCCCTGGCGCTCAGGACGATGTCCCCAACCGGCGCATTCCGCAGGGGATAGGTTTCCGTCAGGTCCCGCCCGACCATCAGGCGGATGAGTTCCCGCCGGCTGGTATCCTTCACGTCCATGGTCTTTATGTATTTCCCGTCCCGCAATACCGTCACCCGGTCGCAGACGTTGAAGATCTCCTCCAGGCGGTGGGAGATATAGATGATCGACACCCCCTGGGCTTTGAGCATGCGGATGACCCCGTAGAGTGACTCCATTTCCGAGGTGGTCAGTGCGGCGGAGGGCTCGTCCATGATGAGGATGCGGGAGTTGTGGGACACGGCCTTCCCGATTTCGACCAGCTGCTGGTAAGCGATGCCCAGCTCCTGCACAGCGGTCGACGTATTCAGGCGGACGCCGATTTTTTGAAAGATGTCCGCTGCGTCCCGATGCATCTTCCTGAAGTCGACGAAACGGCCCCTCATCGGCTCTCGGCCGAAAAACATATTCTCCGCCACTGACAGGTAGTTGAACAGCGTCAGTTCCTGGTAAATCGCGGCGATGCCCTTGGACTCTGACAGTTGCGGCGTCATATGGGGGAAGGATTCCCCGTCTACGACAATCGACCCGGAATCCGGACGGATGGCGCCGGTGATGCATTTGATGACGGTGGATTTGCCCGCGCCGTTCTCACCGACGATGGCGTGCACATCGCCTTCCCTCAGATCGAAGCTTACGCCGCCCAGCGCCAGGACGCCGGGGTAGCGCTTGACGAGCTGCTGAAGGGAAAGGATGACCTTATCGCTCATGGTTGTCGCTCCCTGATGATCGGTTGTCGCCGGGGGAACCCGCGCGCCCGGAGCGCTGCCCCGGCATTCAGACCGCAGGCCGGCCCGGAGCTGCCGGGCCAGCCTGCGGGGTTGCGTTGAAGCGGGAAGATTACTTGTTCTTTTCGCGCAGTTGTTCCTGGGTCACGGGGATCATGGGGATCAGCAGATAGTCGGTGTCGAGCTTCCCGTTGTTCTGGATGCCCTGGATGGCGAAATCGATGAGCTCGCGGCCGTTCCCGTAGGGGTTGATGTCCACCGTCGCGCGGAAGATGGAACCTTCTTCCATCATCTTGTCCAGCGCTTCCTGGGTCGCGTCCAGGCCGCCGATGAAGAAGTCGTCTGTGATCTTGCCCGCGGCGGAAACTGCCTCGTATGCGCCTAAAGCACCGGCGTCGGTGACGGCGGCGATGACCTTGACGTTGGGATGCGCCTGCAGGATGGATTCCGTGGCCTTCAGGCCCAGTTCCACCAGGTTGCCCGGCTGCGTGGCGACGATTTTTGCGTTGGGGGCGATGGAGAGGATGCCTTCCTCGATGCCCTGGGCACGCTGCTGCAGCTCTTTGATGTTTCCTGTGGTCAGGATGGCGACCTCCGCCTCACCGTTCAGGTGGTCCTTGATCCACTGTCCGGCCTGGATGCCGCCCGCCCAGCCATATGGATACTCTTCCACGACGTAGTTCAGGTTCGCTCCGGGGACGGGCTGGGCTTGGGAAAGGACCACGATGCCTTTTTCCCGTGCTTTCTTGGTGGCTTCTTCCAGCTGATTGCCGTCGACAGGGCTGATGATGAGGGCGTCATAGTCGTCGGCGATGAAGTTCTCCATCGCGTTGAGCATGGCGACGCCGTCCATGTTCGCGTCGTTCATGGCCAGGGTGATATTGCCCAACTCCGCAGCACGCTCTTTCATCCCCTGGGCAATGGTAGCGAAGTAGGTGTGGTTGAGCAGGGCGGACAGGTAGGCGATCTTGTAAGGGCCTTCCTTGGGCGCCTCTGCCTGGGCGCCGAAAGCGGCGAAGCCCAGCAGCAGGGACAGGGTCAGGAACAGTGCGATTGCCTTTTTCATTTGTCATCCTCCTTGTTATTCATAAAGCAATGCTGCTTTATTTCAGGTTGAGCAATTGTGCGGCGTTGTCATGGTAGACTTTTTGCAGCGTTTTATCATCCAGCCCGATGCCGTAGATGTTCCAGTCCCCCAGCTTGATGCCCTTCTCTGTCCGGTAGGGGAAATACTCGTCAAAGGTTTCCAGGAAGCGGTAATAGATGGGATAACGGCCGATATCCGTGGGCAGCAGGTCCGTGCCGAAGAGGATGCGGTCTGCGTGCTGTGTAAAGAAACGGCGGGCAGTGTAGGGCTGACGGCCCAGTTCGTTGATTCGGTCGGCGATGTCGATGAACATGTTTGGGAAACGGTCCAGCCAACGACCGACCTGCTCAAGGTTTTCCGCAAAGGAACCGACGTGGGGGATAATGAAGGCAGTGTTCGGGTTCTTCTCCAGCAGGTTCTCCTGCATGCGCATCAGCTCCTGGAAGGAATACTGGCCCGCGTTGGTAAACTGCCACTCCGGGTGATCCAGGAAGGTGTCGATGTACTCGTTGGTCCGATCCGCCGGCTCAAAGAAGGCGTTCAAATCACCGATATGGAAGAGCACCGGCAGTCCGAACTCCGCAGCCGCCACCCAGATGCAGGCAAGCCGCGGGTCATCCGGGCGCAGGTAGTTGCCATTATGGTCCTTGATTACCAGGCCGATGACTTTCCAGAACTTCAGCCCCTTGACGCCGTTTTCCTTGTGGGTCTTGATGGTGTTGTAAACCAGGCGCTCGAAGCCCGGCTCCTCGAACCGCTCGACGTCCACACTGCCAAAGTGAAGGATGAAGTCGCCTGCGTCCTTCAGCTTTTCCGTGACGCGAAGGTACTCCTCCCCCCAGCCGCCGTCCAGGTTGACAACGTTGACGATGCCTTTCTCCCGGATGGCCGCCACGGCGTCGCGCATCTCAT
>CAZVSG010000018.1:0-27062 GCA_964629345.1 uncultured Christensenella sp.
CGTCGTCAGCCACGAATACGCCCTGGGCTATGCCATCAGCCGGAAGATCACCGCCTGCCTGGACACCGGGCATTTCCACCCCACCGAGGCCGTCTCCGCCAAGGTCAGCGCGGTGCTGGGCTTCGTGGAGTCCATGCTGCTGCACTTGAGCCGCCCGGTGCGCTGGGACAGCGACCACGTCGTTGCACTGGACGATGAACTGCAGCGCATCATGGATGAGATCGTCTGGAACGGATACGGGGACCGCGTCTTCTATCGGCATGCGCAACGCGCGCAAGGCCCTGCTGAACGCCTTCCTGGCTCCCTCCCGTGCGCTTCGGGATGCCGAGGCTGCCGGGGACAACACCGCGCGCCTGGCGAAACTGGAGGAGCGCAGGACCCTGCCGCTGGGGGCGGTGTGGGACCATTACTGCCTCACGCACGGCATCCCCGCCGACAGTGCCTGGCTGCCCCTTGTCAAGCAGTATGAGAGGGATGAGCTGTCCAGGCGGGGCTGAAAGATGAGAATGACAAAAAGAGAGCGAAAGGTGACATGAACCGTTTTTTCATTGACCACGGGCAGGCGCTCAGGGACTTCAGCGAGATGTCCCGGGCCGTCGGCGGCCGGGCGGACTACGTGCAGGGCGGGGGCGGGAATACCTCCGTCAAACTGGAAGGCGGGCTGATGGCGATCAAGGCCTCCGGCTTCCACCTGCTGGAGGTGCTGCCGGACGCGGGTTACGCGGTGCTGGACGGCGCAAAACTCAGGGAGTTTTACGAAAACAGCCGTCCATCCGATTTTCCGGACACGGAGGCGGCGGGCGCGGAGCAGGCGAAGCAGTGCACCCTTGAGATCGAAGGGCTGAAACCCCTGCGCCCCTCGGTGGAGGCGGGTTTCCATTCCCTGCTTTCGAAGTTTGTCGCCCACTCCCACAGCGTGTACGGCAACCTCGCCGCCTGCTGCAGCAAGGCGGAGGAGGTCACCCGGGCGGCGCTGGAGGGCGCGCCGTACTCCTTTGCGCTCATCCCCTACGTGGATCCCGGCGCGAGGCTCACCTTCGCCATCCGGGGCGCCATCGCCCGGGTGAAAGCGGAGACCGGCAGGACGCCTGCGATCCTGCTGATGCAGAATCACGGGCTGATCGCCCATGCGGATACGGCGGAAGAGTGCCTCGCCCTGCATGAGGACGCCAACCGGCGGTTCAGGCAGTATTTCGGCGTCAGGGAGGGGGATTTCCCGCTGCCGCGCGTCAGGCAGGACAACGGCGCGCACCTGTCCGACACCCCCTGGCTGCAGGAACGGCTCAGGGGCGGCGCGCATCCGGACAGCCTTTTGCTTGAGGAACCCCTCTACCCGGACCAGATGGTCTTTTTCCAGGGCACCCTTGGGCTGAAGGCGGTCACCGACCGTCAGAGCGGCCTGGTACGGTACGACCTGCCGCGGAAAACAGCGCAGACGCTGGAGGAGACCCTCTGCGCGGTGGTGTTCATCCGGGAGACCCTGATAAAAAAGGGTCTGGCCCCCGTGTCCATGGGCGAGGCTGCCCGGGCCTTCATCGGCGGATGGGAGAGCGAGAAGTACCGCAAGGCACTCAGTGAGGGAAAATCATGAAGACGCTGAATCTTCTGGCCTTTGACATCGGCGCCTCCAACGGCAGAGGGATCATCGGGCGCTTTGACGGAAAGACCATGCAGCTCCACAACGCGGGCTATTTCGATAACCATTTTGCTGAGAAGGACGGCCTGTGCCGATGGGATTACGGGCGCATCCTGGGCAGCATGAAGGAAGTCTTCTCAAAAGCCAAGGCGCAGGGCTTCTCCCCCTCCTGCTTCGGCATCGACACCTGGGGGGTGGACTACGGCCTGCTGGACGGGGAAGACCGGCTGACGGAGGACCCGCGGGCCTACCGCAGCTCCGGCGACGCGGAAATGAAGGCCGCCTGGGAGAAGGTCTCAAGGCGCGAACTCTTTGACAGGACCGGGATCGCGGCGCTGAACTTCAACACCGTCTACCAGCTGTACAGGCGCGTGATGGATCAGGACCCCGCGCTGAAAAAGGCCCGCGCCCTGCTGTTTACGCCGGATCTTCTGGGCTGGTCCCTGACGGGCGTGAAGCGCAGTGAGTACACCATCGCCTCCACCTCCGGCCTGCTGGACGTCAGGACCCGCGGCTGGGCCTACGACCTGATGGAGCGGCTGTCCATCCCGTCGGGCATCTTCATGCCCCTGGACATGCCGGGCACGCTGCGGGGAACGCTCCTGCCGCAGGTCGCTGAGGAGCTTGGGCTTGCGCGGATCCCCTGCGCGGCGGTCGGCGGGCATGACACCGCCAGCGCGGTGGCCGCGATCCCCGGATCAGGAGATTTCGCCTTCTGCTCCTCGGGCACCTGGTCGCTGTTCGGCATGGAGACCGACGCTCCCGTGCTTTCGGACTTTGTCTTTGACAGCAATTTCAGCAACGAGGGCACCGTGCAGGGCGGGTTCCGGCCGCTGAAGAACATCATGGGCCTATGGATCGTCCAGGAATGCCGCCGTGAATGGGCGCGGGAGACCGGGCAGACGCTGGACTGGGAAGACATCAAGGCCCAGGCCGCCCTGGCCAGGCCCTTCCAATGCGTCATCGACCCGGACTATCCGGAGTTCTACAAGGCAGGGGGAATGCCGGGGAAGATCCGGGCCTACTGCAGGAAGACCGGGCAGGCGGAGCCGGAGGGCGTGGGCGAGATCGCCCGGGCAGTGTACGAGTCCCTCGCGCTCAAATACCGCTGGGCGGTGGAACGCCTGGGCGAGATGAAAGGCAAACCGATCCGGAGCCTGAACATGACCGGCGGAGGCATCCAGAATCTGCTGCTCAACCAGATGGCGGCGGACAGCACGGGGCTGCCGGTCACCACAGGCCCGGTCGAGGGCGCGGCGATGGGCAACGCGCTTTTGCAGGCGATCGCCCTGGGTGAGATCAAGGACCTGGCGCAGGCGCGAGAGGTGGTGCGCGCCTCGGTGGAAACCAGGGAGTACGAGCCGCGCCGCACCGCCCTGTGGGACGAGGCTTACCAAAAGATGCTTGAAAACATGGAGGCGCTGAAAGATGATTGACCTGACCCATTGGGAGGATATCGCCGCCCGGCATATCCAATCACGCGGCGAAAGGGTTCCCGGCAGGCTGTCCGGCAAGGCGGTGATCGTTACCGGCAGCGCGCAGGGCTTCGGCCGCGGGATCGCGGAGGAGCTGTACAGGGAGGGCGCGCAGATCCTCATCGCGGACCTGAACGAGCCGCTGGCGCGGGAGGCCGCGGAAGCGCTGGGCGGACGCGCGGCCGCCTGCCGCGTGGACGTATCCGACGAGGAGAGCGTCGCCGGAATGGTCAAGACCTGCGTGGAGCGCTTTCACGGGCTGGACCTGCTCATCTCCAACGCCGGCGTCCTCAAGGCCGGGGGGCTGGAGGAGATGGAGCTGAAGGACTTCGAGTTCGTCACCCGGGTCAACTACACCGCCTTCTTCCTCTGCGCCCGCTACGCCAGCCGGATCATGAAGGCCCAGCATGAGGCCGACCCCCTGTGGACCGGGGACATCATCCAGATCAACAGCAAGAGCGGGCTTGCGGGCAGCAACCGAAACTTTGCCTATGCCGGGGGCAAGTTCGGCGGCATCGGCCTGGTGCAGAGCTTCGCGATGGAGCTGGCGCCCCATGGCATCAAGGTCAACGCCGTCTGCCCCGGCAACTACTACGACGGCCCGCTCTGGTCTGACCCGGAAAAGGGCCTGTTTGTCCAGTACCTGCGGGCCGGCAAGGTGCCCGGCGCACGGAGCGTGGAGGATGTTCGGCAGTTTTACCTCGGCAAGTCGCTCATCAAGCGCGGCTGCCTGCCCAGGGACGTCGCCGTGGCCGTGATGTACGCGGTGGAGCAGACCTATGAGACGGGTCAGGCCATCCCTGTGACCGGCGGGCAGGTCATGCTGAAATGATCAGTGAGAGCATTCTCCGCCATCTGAACGCGCAGGGGACAAGCGCCCGGCTGAACGCGCTGCGGGAGACCGCGCGAAGCGCCGATTTCCCGCCGATGGACCGCCGCTACATCAACAACCACATCCACACGAACTATTCCTTCTCGCCCTATTCGCCCGCCGCCGCGGTGTTCGCCGCGCGCATGGAGGGCCTTTGCACCGCCGGCATCGTCGATCACGATACCATCGCCGGAGCGGAGGAGTTCATTCAGGCCGGCAGGATCCTCGGCCTGCCGGTGACCGTCGGCATCGAGGCCCGGGTCCTCATGGCGGGGACGCCCTTTGAGCGCCTGAGGACCAACAACCCGGACCAGGAAGGCGTCAGCTACATGGTGCTGCACGCCGTGCCCCACCGGAACATTCCCGCGGTGCAGGCCTACTTCGCGCCGCTTCGGGAAGCGCGGGGCCGACGCAACCGAAAAATGCTGGAGAACATCAACCGCCTTACCGGCCTCGGGCTGGATTATGAGCGCGACGTGCTGCCCCTGTCCATGGCGCGCGACGGCGGCAGCGTGACCGAACGCCACCTGATGCAGGCCGTTGCGCGCAAGGAGCGGCCCGGCCTCTCGCTGATGGAGGAGTATGACCGCATCGGGCAGCTGAAGAAGGACTTCATCCCCAGGGTCTACGTGGACGCGGACGGGGAATGTCCGGGGTTTTCTGAGTATATCAGGTTCTGTGAGGGGATGGGCGGCATCCTCGCCTACCCCTACCTGGGCGACGTGTCCGAGTCGGTCACCGGGGACAAACGGTCCCAAAAGTTTGAGGACGAACACCTTGACACGCTCTTCCGGATGTTGAACAATTATGGCGTGCGGGCTGTCACCTATATGCCGACGCGGAACACGCAGGCACAGCTTGGCCGCCTGCGCGCCCTGTGCCGGAGGTACGGAATGATGGAGATCAGCGGGGAGGACATCAATTCCCCGCGCCAGAGCTTCATCATCAGGAAGATGGAGGAGGAGCAGTTCGAAAACCTCATCACCAGCACCTGGGAACTGATCAGACATGAAAACGGAGGGATCATACCGTGAAAACAACGGCAGTCCGGATATACGGCAAGAACGACCTGAGGCTGGAGACCTTTGACCTGTCCCCCGAGACGGATGACAGCGTCATCTGCGAGGTGGTCAACGACAGCATCTGCATGAGCAGCTACAAGGCGAGCATGATCGGCCCCGAGCACGTTCGCGTCCCGGATGACGTGGCAGTCAACCCGACGATCATCGGGCATGAGTTCTGCGGCCGCATCGTCAAGGTCGGCAGGAACTGGGCGCACAAGTTCAAGCCCGGCGAAGGCTTTGTCATCCAGCCGGCCCACCTCTACCAGGGCTCGCTGCTGGCGCCCGGGTATTCCTACCGCGACTGCGGCGGCGACGCCACGTACGTCAGCATCCCGCAGGAGATCCTGATCATGGACTGCCTGCTGCCCTATCATTCCGACGTGTATTTCCTGGGCTCCCTCACCGAGCCCTATTCCTGCATCATCGGGTCTTTCCACGCGATGTACCACACCCGCGAGGGCGAGTACGTCCACGACATGGGCATCGTCAAGGGCGGCGCGCTGGCGCTGCTGGCCTCCGTGGGCCCGATGGGCCTGGGCGCGATCGACTATGCGCTGCACTGCGACCGCAAGCCCGGCATCCTGGTGGTGACCGACATCGACCAGGCGCGCCTTGACCGCGCGGCCTCCATCTTTACGGTGGAGCATGCCAGGGAACTGGGGATCACGCTTCACTACGTCAACACGAAGACGCTTGAGGACCCGGCATCCACCCTGCGCGCCCTGACCGGCGGCCGGGGCTTTGACGACGTGATCTGCTTCGCGCCTGTCAAGCCGCTGGTGGAGCAGGCGGACGCGATCCTGGCGCTGGACGGCTGCCTGAACTTCTTCGCCGGCCCCTCCGACCACGGATTCTCCGCGACGATGAACTTCTACAACGTCCACTACCGCCGCACCCACGTCTGCGCGACCTCCCACGGCAACGTGGACGACATGCGCGAGGCGATCCGTTTGATGGACGCGGGCCTGCTCAACCCCGCTGCCCTGGTGACCCACATCGGCGGCCTGGACGCGGTCATCCAGACCACGCTCAACCTGCCCAAAATCCCCGGCGGCAAAAAGCTGATCTACACCCACATCAGCCTGCCGCTGACCGCGATCGATGAGTTTGAGGAGAAGGGCAGGACCGACCCGCTGTTTAAGCAGCTGCACGAGCTGGTCAGCAAAACCAACGGACTGTGGAACGGGGAGGCGGAGAAGCTGCTCCTGGCCAACGCGAAGCCCATCAACTGAGCCGCCCGGCCTGGGGCGCCCTGCACTGAATCCGAGCCTGTCTTTGGACAGGCTTCGACCTGAGGAGGAACGACATGGCACATCCAGTCATCCTGCCCCGTCAGGGGCAGTCGGTGGAAAGCTGCATCATCACCCAGTGGCACAAGAAACCGGGGGACGCGGTCAGGGAAGGGGAGGTCCTCTTCACCTATGAGACGGACAAGGCCACCTTTGAGGAGACCGCCAAGGCGGAGGGCACCCTGTTGGCCGTGTTCTTTCAGGAGGACGACGACGTCCCGGTCCTGACCGCCGTCGCGGTCATCGGCAATCCGGGCGAGGACGTTTCCGGCTTCGCCCCGCAGGGCGGGGGAGCGCCCGCCGCAGAGCAGGCCCCCGCGGTTCCGGCCGCGCCTGCCAAAACCGGGAAGGCCGAACCCGTACAGCCTGCCGCGCCCGCCGCACCCGCTGCCGGCGTATCCCCCAGGGCGAGGATGGCCGCCGCGCGCCTCGGGGTCGACCCGGCGGCGGCGAACCCGACCGGCCCTTACGGCCGCGTCATTGAGCGGGATATCCACAATGCGGCGGAGCGAATTCCGATGGCAGCGCCAGCCCAGCCGGCAGTTCCGGCTCAGCCTGCTGCGCCGGAGAAACCCGCCGCCCCGGCGACAGAGGGCTTCAGGGACGTGAAGCTTTCCAATATCCGCCGCGTCATCGCCAACACCATGCAGCAGAGCCTGAGCACGATGGCGCAGCTGACCCATAACAGCTCCTTTGACGCAACGCGCCTGCTGGCCCTGCGCGCGCGCTTCAAGGAGGCCCCTGCCGAGCTGGGCCTGAACGGCATCACCATCAACGACCTGATCCTCTTTGCCGTATCGCGCGTGCTCAGGCGGCATCCGGACCTGAACGCCCACTTCCTGGGCGACCGCATGCGCCTGTTTGACCGGGTCCACCTGGGCATCGCCACGGACACCCCGCGCGGCCTGATGGTCCCCTCGCTGTATGACGCGGACACCAAAAGCCTGCTGGGGCTCTCCAGGGCTGCCAAGGAGATCATCGCGGCCGCCCAGTCCGGCGGGATCAACCCGGACCTGCTGACCGGGGGCACCTTTACCGTCAGCAACCTGGGCACGCTGGGTATCGAGTCCTTCACGCCCATCATCAATCCGCCGCAGGTGGCCATCCTGGGGGTCGACTGTGTCACCGAGCGGGTGCGCACCGTGAACGGGCAGATCACCGTCTACCCCGCCATGGGCCTCTCCCTCACCTATGACCACCGCGCTGTGGACGGCGCACCCGCCTCCCGGTTCCTCAAGGATCTGTGCGTCGCGCTGGAGCACATCGACGCGCTGCTGGCGGATTAGGAGGGATGGGATGATGTATGACCTGATCATTCTGGGCGGCGGCCCTGCGGGCTACCTGGCGGCGGAGCGCGCCGGGCACGCGGGGCTGAAGGCTGCCCTCATCGAGGAACGTTCCCTGGGCGGCGTGTGCCTCAACGAGGGCTGCATCCCCACCAAGACCCTGCTGTATTCCGCCAAGATCCATGACGGGGCGAAGCACGGGGACAAATACGGGGTCACGGCGGAGGGGCTGAGGATCGACCACGCCGCGGTCGTGAAACGCAAGGACAAGGTGGTCAAGACCCTGGTCAGCGGCGTCAGGTCCGCGATGAAGGCCAAGGGGGTCGAGGTGTTCCAGGCCCGCGGGATCATCCAGGGAAAGAATGAAGAGGGATACCTCGTATCCGCCGGAGAGCAGATCCTTACGGGGAAAAAACTGCTCATCGCAGCCGGCTCCTCCCCCGCCGTCCCGCCGATCCCGGGGCTGAAGGAAGGGCTGGAGCGGGGCTACGTCCTCACCAGCCGGGAAATTCTGGAGCTGAAGGAGCCGCCCCGGAGCCTGTGCGTCATCGGCGGCGGGGTGATCGGGCTGGAGTTTGCCAGCTATTTCACCTCCATCGGCACCAAGGTGCGCGTCATTGAGATGCTGGACCACATCGCCGGGGAGAACGACCCGGAGCTGGTCTCGCTGCTTCAGGCGGAGTTTGAGAAGCGCGGCGTCGTCTTTGACCTGGGCGCGAAGGTGACCGCGATTGAGGCCGGCGGCGTGCGTTATGAGAAGGACGGCGAAAGCCGCATAATGCCGGCGGACCTGGTGCTCCTGTCCATCGGCAGGCGCGCCAACATCCGGGACATCGGGCTGGAGAGCATCAACGTGTTCACCCAGCGCGGCGGCGTCACTGTGGACGACCGGATGCGCACCAACCAGCCCGGCGTCTACGCGGCCGGGGACGTGACCGGGTACTCCATGCTGGCGCACACCGCCTACCGGGAGGCCGAAGTGGCAGTGAACGATATGCTTGGGATCTCCGACCGGATGCGCTACGACGCCATCCCCGCGGTCATCTACACCAATCCCGAGCTGGCCAGCGTGGGCGAAACGGAGGGGAGCGCCAAGAGCAAGGGCCTGCCTTACAAGGTGGTCAAGCTGCCCATGCGCTTCTCCGGCAGGTACCTGGCCGAGAACGAGGGCGGCTCCGGCGTCATGAAGCTGGTCGTCAATGAGAAGACCCGGCAGGTGCTGGGCGTCCAGGCGCTGTCCAACTACGCGTCGGAGTTCATCATCACAGCGGGCACCTGGATCGAGGCCGGGATGACCCTGGACAGGATCAAGAAAATCGTGTTTCCGCATCCCACTGTCAGTGAGATCCTCCGGGAAGCGGTTTTTCAATATGAGTGAGGTAGAAAGAGCATGAGCAAACAATTGACCGTTTCCCCCAGGGACGTACGCAAATCCGGCAGACTGACCACCCCGGACATCCCCGTCAACGTCTACAGCAAGACCGTCCTGGACGAGAAGAAGAACTATACAAAGCAGGAGTTCCTGTCCATTTACCGGGACATGTGCTATATCCGTGAGTTTGAGACCATGCTCAACCTCATCAAGACCAAAGGCGAGTACCAGGGCGTGCCCTACAACCATCCCGGCCCCGCCCATCTGGGCATCGGCCAGGAGGCGGCCTACGTGGGCGCGGCCTACCTGCTGACGCTGGACGACTGCACCTTCGGCTCCCACCGCAGCCACGGGGAGATCCTGGCCAAAGGGCTGCGCAGCGTTGAGATCCTGGAAGACGGCAAGCTTCAGGACATCATGAGCGGCTTCTTCGGCGGCAAGACCTACGCGGCCATCCGCGACGGGAGCAAGAGCGTCAAGGAGAACGGCATCAACTTCCTGCTCTACGGCATGATGTGCGAGACCTTCGCCCGTGAGAACGGCTTCAACAAGGGCCTGGGCGGCTCCATGCACGCCTTCTTTACGCCCTTTGGCATCTACCCCAACAACGCGATCGTGGGGGGTTCCGGCTCCATCGCCCCCGGCGCCGCGCTGTACAAGCTCAGCAACCGCAAGCCCGGCGTGGTCGTCTGCAACATCGGCGACGGCTCCATGTCCTGCGGCCCGGTGTGGGAAGGGCTGATGATGTCCGCCATGGCCCAGGTCCGCACCCTCTGGGGCGAGGGCTTCACCGGCATGCCCATCCTGTTCAACATCAACGATAACTTCTACGGCATGGGCGGCCAGACCGCCGGGGAGACGATGGGCATGGACATGATCGCGCGCATCGCCGCGGGCATCGCGCCCAACGCCCTGCACGCGGAGCGCGTGGACGGCTACAACCCGCTGGCCGTGATCGACGCCTACCGGCGCAAGCTGCCCCTGGCGAAATCCGACGGCCCCGTCTTCCTGGACCTGGTCACCTACCGCATCTCCGGCCACAGTCCGTCCGACTCCGGCTCCTACCGCACCAAGGAAGAGGTCGAGGAGTGGGAGAACGCCGACAGCATCGCGTCCTACGGCGCGGAGCTGGTCAAGGCCGGCATCGCCGGCCAGGCGGAACTGGACGCGGTCTGGGAGAAGGTGCGCGGGGACATGGTGCGCAACCTCAGACTCTCCATCGACGACGCCGTCTCCCCCCGCATCCCGCTGATGGCCGGGGAGCCGGACTACATCGCCGACCTGATGTTCTCCAACAAAAAGGTCCGCGCCTTTGACGCGGGCCGGAAGCCCGAGGTCCTGCTGCCCAGGGAGGAGTGCCCCCGCATCCAGCAGCTGGCCAAAAAGGAGCGCTTCGGCCTGGACAGGGACGGCAAGCCCGTCGCCAAGAACCGCGTCTACCAGCTGCGCGACGGCATCGCCGAACCGATCATCAACAAGTTCTATGAGGACCCGACACTGATCTCCTTCGGCGAGGACGTGCGCGACTGGGGCGGCGCGTTCGCCGTGTACCGCGGCATGACCGAGGCCCTGCCCTATCACCGCCTCTTCAACACGCCCATCGCCGAGGCCGCCATCGTGGGCGCCGCGGTGGGCTATGCCATGTCCGGCGGGCGCGCCGTGGCGGAATTGATGTACTGTGACTTCCTGGGCCGCGCGGGGGACGAGGTGTTCAACCAGCTCTCCAAGTGGCAGTCCATGTCCGCCGGCATGCTCCGCATGCCCGTGGTGCTCCGGCTCAGCGTGGGCAGCAAGTACGGCGCGCAGCACTCCCAGGACTGGTCCGCGCTCACCGCGCACATCCCGGGCCTGAAGGTCGTCTTCCCTGCCACACCCTACGACGCCAAGGGGCTGATGCAGTCCGCCCTCAACGGCACCGATCCGGTGATCTTCCTGGAGAGCCAGCGCATCTACGACGTGGCGGAGCTGTTCCATCCGGGCGGGGTGCCGGAAACGGAGTATGAGATCACCATCGGCGACCCGGACGTGAAGCGCGTCGGGAGCGATGTCACCATCCTGTCCATCGGCGCCACCCTCTACCGCGTCCTGCCGGCCGCCGACCTGCTCAAGGAAAAATACGGCCTCACCGCCGAGGTCATCGACGCGCGCAGCATCGTGCCCTTTGACTACACCAAGGTCATCGAGTCGGTCAGAAAGACCGGCCGCATCGTGATCACCGGCGACGCCTGCGAGCGCGGCAGCGTGATGCGCCAGATGGCCTCCACCATCACCGAGCTGGCCTTTGATTACCTGGACGCCCCGCCCGTGGTCGTCGGCGCGCGCAACTGGATCACCCCGGCGCATGAGATGGAGGACGCCTTCTTCCCGCAGCCGGAGTGGATCCTCGACGCCATCAACGAACGGCTGCTGCCCCTGCCCGGGCACCAGGCGACGCGCAACTTCACCGTCATGGAGCAGGTACGGGACAATCTCAGAGGCGTTTGATTCTGCCAAAAGTGACAGAAACTGCGAAGAGAACGACTGTTTGAAGAAGAACGGAGAAGGGAACGCCCGGGGGATTTCCGCCCCCGGACCCCTGACAAGGGATTTCATCCCCTGACCCGGAATCATTGATCCATTATGGAGGGTGCTTCTGTAAGCATCCTCTTATTTTTGTTTTGAAATATGGCATTGTTCCTGGCTTTACCAAATGATATGCTGACAGCAGAAAAAATGCAGGAGAAATTCGAGATGACCAACAGGTGCCCTCGCTGCGGAGGGATCGTGAGTTTTCAGGCGACTGTATTTGCCGAAAACAGGTCAAGGCATGGCCTGCTGTATTGGCTGATCATCGGGTGGTGGCTGCATCCTCTTCTGTGGATTTTTTTGACACTGCCGATGCTGATATGGCGGATCATCGCGCCGAACCGGAAACAAAAAGTGGTCACGAGAACTGTCGGCGTGTGCCGGAGATGCGGGTACACAAGGTGATCCATTCTTACCTGTTTCATTAGCACCGGTATGATATGGAAACGAGAAACAGGTTTTTATGGTATAGTATTTTTCACTGACTGATCAGGATCCTGGTTTGATTTTATGCTTTAAGAACGGGAACTATATGACGAACAGGCTGTATCAGACGGAGAACACCGACCCCGCGATCAACCTCGCCCTGGAGGAGGCCCTGCTGCTCGGGGGCGGGGAGCCTTCGCTGTTCCTGTGGCAGAACGCGCACACCGTGGTCATCGGCCGCGGCCAGAACGCCTGGAAGGAGTGCCGCGCGCAGCAGCTGGAGGAGGAGGGCGGCACCCTGGTGCGCCGCTCGACCGGCGGCGGGGCGGTGTACCACGACCTGGGGAACCTCAACTTCTCCTTCATCATGCCCAAGGGGCTGTATGACGTCCCGCGCCAGCTGAACGTCATCCGGCGCGCGGTCCTGAGTTTTGGGATCGAAACGGAAAGCTCCGGCCGCAACGACATCGTGCTGAAGGAGTCCGGGGCCAAGTTCTCCGGCAACGCCTTCCGCCTGACGCAGGCCGCGGGGCTGCACCACGGCACCATTCTCTTTGACGTGGACATGATGAAGCTCGGGCGTTACCTCCAACCCTCCAAGGCCAAGCTGCAGGCCAAGGGGGTGGAGAGCGTGCGCGCCCGTGTGGGCAACCTCAGGCCGCTGGCGCCCCATATGTCCATCCCCTCCCTGAAAGCCGCCCTGTTTGAGGCTTTCTCCCTGGAATACGGAAAGGCGGAACACGGGGAGATCGACGAAGTGCTGGATCCCGGTCCGGTCCATGCCCTGACGGAAAAGTACCGTTCCTGGGAGTGGACCTACGGCAGGACCCCCCGCTTTGACGTCACCCTGGAGGCCCGCTTCCCCTGGGGCGGGGTGGAGCTGATGCTGCGGCTTCAAAACGGCGTCGTGCAGGAGGCCCATTGCTTCACCGACGCGAACGACCCGGAACTTTCAGACCGTGTGGCCTGGGCCCTCCTTCTCTGCCCCTTCACGCCCGGGGGCCTGGGGGCGAACCTGCGGGGCAGCGAACGGGAAGAGGAACGCGACATCGCCCAGTGGCTGGCCAAAGAGCAAATATAACGATTTTGTAAGGTTCATTCGGGGGACTTCATCCCCCGGTTCCGCACGTTCAGCAGTCGTGGAACATCGTTCTCAGAGAGCACTCGTTCCACTCGCTTCACGTGACTCCTCCGCCCGTTTGCATCCGCCGCTGGCGGCGGCAGGCTCTGTCCTCCCCCTGACAAGGGATCTCACCCCTTGACCCGGAATGTATTTTTTATCCCGCGACACATCATCGGACAGCAGCCTTGCCGTATATGCTATTATCATAGGGCATCCGTCTTCTCCGCCTCTTCTTATCAGGAGAACGAATATGGAACCCATCGAATGGCTGTTGGAAACGGAAAACCCGTCGGTCCGGTACAGGACGCTTGCCGAACTGCTGGACAGGGGCGGATCCGCGGAAGCGCTTGAGGCGAAGCGTATGATCCCCGCGTCCGCGCCTGCAGTGAGGCTGCTGGGAGCGATGCATCCGGATGGATACTGGCTGCAGAAGAACCAGCGGACCAAACGAATACTTGGCGACGGTGTGGAATACGGCAGCTTCGGAACAACGCATTTCTGCCTGTCCTATTGCGCGGAACTGGGGCTGGACAGGACGCATCCGAAAGTCGCGAAGGCGGCTGAAAGATATATGGGGCTTCAAAAGGAGGACGGCGACTGGTACGGGCATTATTCCTGCCTGTATGCGTATGATATCCGGACCCTGATCAGGCTTGGATACCGCCGCGACGGACCCGTGCAGAAAGCGATCGGCCTGATGTTGAATACGATACGGCCGGACGGCGGATATCTGTGTGACATGCATGAGAAGCCGGGCAGAAGACCGGCGAAAAGCTGCATCCGCGGTTCTGTCAAAGCGCTGCTGGCGTTCGCGGAATTGCCGGAGGATTGGACACACGGGCGCTGCCTTGCGCTGGTGGATTACTTTCTGGGCAGGCACGGCATCTTTATAAGGGATGATCTGACGCGCTTTGTCAATGATGACATCAGGCGAGGCACCTTTCCGGTCAGCTGGCGGGCAAACGTGTGGGAGATCCTCCTGGCGCTGAGCAGAATGGGTTACGGCCATGACGCGAGGCTTCATGCCGCGTGGGAGGTGCTTGAGAGCCGCAAGGATGGGGAAGGCCGCTTCAGGCTTGACTGGACGCCGACGCAATGCCCCTGGAAGGTTGGCAAAGCCGGGGAAGCGAACAAGTGGATCACCCTCTACTGCCTGCTGGCGGAAAAACACGCGGGGCGGGGGGATCATCTGCCTGTCGGTGGCATGCCGGAACACTATTGATTTTTCCTGCGAACGGGGAGAAAGAAGCGGTCCGGGCAGACAACCGGCCCCGCTTGAAAAGGAAGTGCGCGCCATTGTCTCCTGATACACCTGCGATCCCGCGGGATACCTTACCGCCGTCTTCCCGGCTGTTGGCAAACGGACCCTCTCTTATCCGCATCACCGATCATTTCTCACGGAGTATGGAGAAAAGATATGGAAACACAGATACAGGTCCCCTCTGTTCCCGACGGGGAAGCCCTGATGGAGTTGACCCCGGAGAACCTGCGCCTGCTGTGGTCAAGGACCTACAACACCCAGGGGAAGCCGGACTGGTCCCACATATTCCCTTACTATCATGAAGACGTGGTGTTCCAGGATTCCATCCAGCGCGTCGAGGGGAAGGAGGCGTTCACGGCGCTGTGCGAACGCCTCACTGCCCGCTGCAGGCAGCTGCAGATGGACATCGGCACGGTCCTCAGGGAGGGGAACGAGCTCATGTTTGACTGGAAGATGACCATGATGTTCAAGAAATTTCCCAGCACGCCGATCTATGGGTGCACCAGGCTGACGCTGCATGAGGACGGGCGCATCCTCCTGCAGCGGGATTATTATGACCTGTGGGGCGACATCTTCAACGGCATCCCCTGGTTTGTGAGGCGCTACCGCAGGTTCATGCGCAGAAAGTTCGGGTGAGGCGGTCATGATGAAGTACACGAAGGACGACCTGGCTTTCATGAAGTTCCGCCGCGCCGTGCAGCGCAGAAGCGATGTGACGATGACGGGCAAGGTCTGCGTGATTTCCGGCGCTACTTCCGGCGTGGGGCTGGAAGCGGCCAAACGCCTGGCCCGGGGCGGCGCGGAGCTGGTGCTGGTCAGCCGCAGCATGGAAAAGGCACAGGCTGTGCAAGCAATGCTGCAGCGGGAATATGACGCCAAGGTCCATCGCGTGACCGCTGATTTTTCCAGCCTGGAGGACGTCAGGAAGGCGGCGGCGCAGATCTGCGCGCGATGGGACAGGGTGGACGTGCTCATCAACAGCGCGGGGCTGCACTGCACCAGGCGGCGGGAGACCGGGGACGGGAACGAGCTGGTGTTCCAGGTCAACCATCTCGCGCCGTTCCTGCTGACTGCCCTGCTGCTGGACCCGCTCCGCCGCAGCCCGCAGGCGCGGGTGATCCAGGTCAACTCGGAGGGGCACCGCTTCGGCGGGCTCAACATGCAGGACCTTGAGTGGAAAAAACGCCCCTACATCGGCCTTCGGGCCTACGGAGCGTCAAAGATCGCGCAGATCGCGGCTGTCATGGAGCTGGCTGAGCGGCTGAGGGGCACGGGCGTCACGGTCAACGCGATGCACCCCGGGGGAGTCAGGACCGGAATCGGGAGCAACAACGGGCCGCTGTACAGGGCCTGGATGAACCTGGTCGTCCGGCGCTTCCTCAAGGATCCGGCCATTTCAGGCGAAGCGCTGTATTACCTGAGCGCCGCGCCGGAACTGGCGGGGACCGGCGGGAAGTATTTCTACCTGACGCTGGAAGCGGAGCCGCTGCAGCGCGTGCGGGACGAAAGGCTCCGGGCGGCTGTATGGGAGCAGATCCTGCGCCGGGTCGGCCTATCGCCTGAGTTCCTTCAGCGCGCGGTCCGCGGCCAGTTTTCCGGTGAGGATGGAGACCGGCAGGCCTGAAGGGCTGAAGGTCCACTGCCCTGCCTGGAGCACGCCGGGGATGGGGGTGCGGACGGATCTGGCGATGGCCGGCATGCCGGACACCGCGGGCATCTTGTTGTTGGTGAAGGCCCACCCGGTGATGGCCCCGCCGGTGTTCCCGGTGCGCCGCATCAGGGTGAGGGGGGTGGAGACAAATCCGTCCCCGATATGTTCACTCAGCCCCGGGTAAGCGGACTGCGTGAGTACAGCGACAATCTCTTCCCGGCACAGCGCCTTGAACGCGTCATACCAGCCCTGCTCCCGGATGTGGCTGACCAGCGCATAATCCATCAGCGTGCTGATGATGAGCCCGGTTCTGCCCGCAGGCGCGAGGGCATCGTCCCGAAGCGCCGGGACGGAGATCTCATAGGTGGTGAGCTGCAGGTACTCCCGCAGGAAGGCAAAGACCGTTTCCCGCTCCCTTGTGTAGTTTCCCCGGGCATCCCCGACCGCCGCTGCGGCCGCGCGCAGGCCCAGCCTGCGGGGGGTGTAGAAAAAGTGCGGGCCGTGGCGTTGGGCGAAGTACGCGTTGTCCAGGCCTGTCTCCAGGTACAGCGTCAGGACGGAGTCGCCGCCCTCCTTGTCCGACAGGAAGGCCCGCCGGGCAAGCAGGCTTTTCCGGGTTCTTTCCGGCAGCTGTTCCAGCCGCCGCAGCGAATGATAGAGCGCCTTCTGGTCCGCGCACCAGATCAGCCTGCGATAACCATAGGTGTTGCCGCTTCCGTCCTCCACGGTCTTCCCGGCGGGATCGACCGCCCGGATCTCCGTCCCTGTGCGGATCTCGCCGCCGCGGGCCCTGATGTATCCTTCCAGCGCGTCCACCAGCCTGCCTGTGCCGCCTTTCGGATAGTTATAATCCAGATAAAGGCTGAAGTAACTCAGCGCGAAGAAAGCCGGCGTCCGCTTGAAAAAGTGCTGGGCCAGCACGTCGCTCAGCGCGGGGTTGCTGATGATCGCACCCAGGCATTCCTCGACCGGCATGCTGAAGCGCTTGATCTTGCCGACGTTCCTCAGATACCGGATCATCCACGGAATCAATGTTTTCCGAAGGTATTGGGGATCCATCATGTTATCCAGAAACAGCGGGTTCTCGATGCCGTAGAGGACGTCCATGAAGCCCATGGCCCGCTTCACCAGCCCGATGAATGCTTCCAGCGCCTGCGCGTCCGACGGGAACTGCTCCGTGAGCATCCTCTGGTACGCCCGGAGGCTCTCCTCATTGTCCAGATCGACCTTCGCGTCCCCGACGCCGATGGTCACGCCGCTTCTGACAAAATCGACCTGCAGGCCCAGCTGACGGAGCATGGGAAACAGGACGCCGGAGTTTTCCATCGCCCGGATGCCTGCGTCAAAAACGAATCCATTGTGCCGGAAGGAGCCCACCAGGCCGCCCAGGCGCTCCTCCTTTTCGCACAGCAGCACGCTCCGGCCCGCCCTGCACAGGTAGGCGGCCGCGGTCAGCCCGGCGATCCCGCCTCCCACAACAACCGCGTCATACTTCATCTGAACACCTCAACAGCATGATTCATATCAGGGCACGGATCATTCCGCGTCCTCAGGCGGCCCTTCCTTCAGGGCCGCCTGCGCCGGTTCCTCCCCGCGGGGCAGCCTGCGCTTCTCCCGGTACATGACCGGTGAGGTGCCAAACAGCACCCCGTCGTCCAGCGCCCTGCGTTCCATGGTGACCAGTTCCCTGGCGATGGCGGTGATGTTCCTCTGGAAATCGGGCGTGTTGATGCCCTCCACCGTCTTGCCCAGGCTTTTGCGGTAGTAGGAATAGTTCTTCCACAGGCTGTTGGTGATGCGTTTTGGGGTGGACGGCCTGCGCAGGATGTTCTGCGCCTGGGCCTTGAAATCCGCGATGAAGGCAGCGTCCGGCTTCACGTCCATCCCGGCCAGTGTCCGGCCCATCCCGGCGGCCCAGGCGTTGTCGAGCTCCTGGAAGAGGAACTTCAGTCTGGCCCAGGTGTCATACAGGCCGGACTTGCCGGTGATCCCCAGGTTTTTCAGCCAGTAGAAGGCCAGCAGCCTGCGCCGCCAGTCCCACCATTTCAGGGGGCTCTGCAGGTCGGCCGCCGGGATGAGGAAGAACCCCCGGTCCAGCAGGAGGGATCCGAAAATGCCCGGGGGATGCCCGCGCCTGGCGGACTTGAGCGTTGTACGGTACACCCCGCAGGTCGGGCTTCCGTCCATGTACACATAGGCGGCTGCATCCGCGCGTTTGAGGGTCTCCAGACAGGAGAGCGCGCCGATCTTCACGTCCTCCGTCACCGGCCGGCCATGCCGGTTCTTCACCTCGGTCTCCCCCCGCCATACCATGGAGCCGTCTCCGCCCGTCAGGTGGATGGGTTCCCGCGGGACGCCCAGCCCCGCCATGCACTCCGGACACACGGGGCACCATTTGAAATCGTTCCGCTCGCGCCCCATCCCCGCCAGCATGTCCCACCCCTTGCCGTTGTAGCGCACCGGGCTGCCCATGCAGCAGGCGCTGATGCCGATCGTGATCCGGTCGGAAATGATGATGCCGGTCCTGTCCATGCCCTCTTCCTCCTTTTTTGCCGGCCGCGCACGGCAGGCCCCGTCAGGATCCGCGCGCCTTATCGCGGAGCTGCGCGACCCTTTCCAGATACCGGCGCATGGTGAACTTCCGTTCCAGGCCTTTGGCGTTCATGTACCTGACGCTGCCGAAGATCTCCCGCTCGCCCCAGGGGCGGTCATGCTTGCCGAAGCACCAAGCGACCCCCGCGAAGCTGTTGGGGTCTCTTCCGTCAAGGCTGAAGCGGTTGTTCAGCGCCAGCGCGGCGCTGAAAGCCTCCTGCGGCGTCCTGCCCCACTCCAGGATCTTCTTGCCCCAGTACATGCGCATGTAGCCGTGCATCCTGCCGGTGAGCATCAGCTCACTCTGGGCCGCGTTCCAATAGGGGTCATGGGTCAGCGCGTTCTCCAGCTGCTCCCGGGCGTAAACATAGGGCCTCGGGTCTCCTGCATGCTTCTTCAGCGTTGCCCTGGCCCAGCCCGGGAGCGATCCATACGCATCGTACTGAAGGTTGCGGAAAACATAATTCATACTCAGTTCCCGCCGCACCACCAGCTCCTCCAGGAAGGCGTCCCGGGACTCCGCAGGAGCATCCCGCAGGCTCAGCAGGATCTCCAGCGGGGATATCTGCCCAAAATGCAGATAGGGGCCAAGGCCGGAGGTCAGGTCCTCACACGGGTCGTTTTTGTTGTCTGCGTAGCGTATCAGCTTTTCCGAAAGGAAGCTGCGCAGCAGCCGCGTTGCCTCCGATGTTCCGCCGCGGGTCCTGACCGGCCCTACAGACCGGTCGATGTCCAGCATCCCAAGCGCGGCATCGATATCGGAAAGATCAAGCGGTTCATAGGGAAGGTGAAGCCCAAGAGAGGAGAAGAAGGCGGCATCCTCCTTCAGGGGATGGGCGTAAAGATCCAGCAGCCGCCGGATTTTGGGCCGGAAGGTCGCCGCGGCGTACTCTTCCTTTGATGAAGCCGTTTCCACCGGGACCACGACGTCGGTTTCCACCTGGATGACCGCGCAGTCCGCCCTGTCCGCCAACGCGTCCCGCCAGGCCCGCTGGATCCGCAGATATCCCCGGTCCACCACTGTCATGGCCGCCGATGCTGACAGCTCCAACGCTCCCGCTTCAGGGGATACGATCCGGATCAGCAGGCGAACGTTTCGTTTCCCCAGCTCTGTCCGGGTTTCCCTCAGCCCCTCCAGCATGAACCGGTAATGCCGTTCATTGGCCTCAGGGAAGCCCCCGGTGATGCCGAAAAATGCCAGCAGGGGCTTTTGCAGCAGATTTGCCTGGCGGACGGCATACTCCAGCGCGTGGTTGCACGCAGCCCGCTGCGCGCTCTGCATCCAGTACAGGACATAAGGGCGGTCAGGATGGAGTGGCCGCCGATTCAGGGATCGGATCCGCTCGCTTTGGATCATGGGATGCACCGCCATTTTTTGGCTGAGGGGCAGAAGGATGGAGGGATCATCCGCTCAGGGCCTCAGCGGCGAGGCCTGTGCCCGCGCGCAGCCAGCTCGATAAGGATACCGCAGACGATTCCGGCCGCAAGCTGACGGCATCCCGGAATCCGTCGGCGCTGAAGAAGGCAATGGATATGCCCGGCCCCGTCAGGGCGCCCCGCAGAACCAAACGCGCCGTCTCCGTCCGTTCCTTCAGCAAGCCGCCCGCCATCCCCATGAGCAGACGGTTGCGCCATAGGGCGTAAAGGGATCCGGCTCGGCTGCCGACCCCTGTGTGGACAAGCGCTCCAGGGATACAGGCGATCCCCGGCCCCGTGCCCGCCAGCAGGCTCACCTTCTTCCGTTCTGTCATGGGGTCATCCGTCTTTCACTTCTCCTTGCCGTTCTGCTCGGATACCGCCGGTATGCCCGCCGCTTCTTTCACGGGATCCGTCCCAACAAGCCGCGGACCGCGGTTTCCGCTTTCAGCGCATCGCTGCATCATTGATCCTTCCGGAAGGGAACTGGCTCCGATCTTCCCTATTCTATCATCCGACGGTGATTTTTGACAGCATTCCCTGGTCCGCGCCGCCGCACCGCCAGGGCCCGGCAGCCTGCTTCAGGTTCCCCTCGAAAACCGCTGTTTTCCTCGATTTGGGCATGGTTATCCCGCAGCAGGCAATCTGTTGCTCAACATTTCGTATCTGCAAAGGCTGCAGATCAGGTTGGGCAGCCCGATGCTGATTTCAGTCCGCGCAATCCCTGTACCGCGCACCGCGATCCCGCGCAGGATCCCCGTCATGCATCCGAAGGCATGCCCAATGCGTGTCCTGCCGCTTGATTTTCTCTTGTTCCTTTCGTCAAATATCCAATCTGTTTCATATCTCTATTCAATCAGAAACCCGATCCCTGCGCCTGAGTTTTTTGTGGCTGCCATTAACAAATGGAGTGCATCGGCGCACTCTTGCTGCTGGAATCCGAGCATGAAAAAAGGGGGAGCGCCTTGCCCGGGCGGCCCAGGAAACACGGCGGCGCCGGGACACATCCCCTCTGTAACGGCGCGACGTCCGCCTCGTTGGAATACCCCAGGTTCTCCCAGTAACCCCTGTAATCGGCATCGTCCGACAGGGTGATGCTGTTGACCCACCGGCCCCATTTGTAGCCCAGTTTGTCCTCCGCCACCACGATGAAGGGATACCCCATGGCCGGGGGCAGGTCCAGCCCGTTGGCGCCGTAGGCCAGGATCAGGCCCTTCTCCCGGACCGTCTGCAGCGGAAGGGAGGTGGTGTACCCGTCCACGGAGCCGAAAATGACCGTCACCGCCTCCGGTTTCGCGCCCGCCAGGCCGATGAGGTCATCGATCAGCACGCCCTTCCACAGCACCGTGGCGTCCCATCCCTCCACGCAGTGCAGGGTGATCAGCCGCTCATGGGATTCCCGCGAGCGCACCTGCTCATAATTCAGCGTGACCGGATGATCCGCCAGCCCGCCGATGGACAGCTCATAGTCCGCGATATCCACCTGCTGGATGCCCTTGATGGAATTGTCCCGGGGACCGATGGCCGGGTCAAGCCGCGCGCCCTGGTAGCCGGTGATCTCGCCCTCCCGGTACCGGGCCAGCGTCGCCGCGGATACGGCGTCCGCTTTGGGGGTGCCCTGGTCTGCCGCTTGGGGCGAGCAGGCGGTGAAAAGAAGAAGAAGAACCGCCAGGACCGGGATGATGCGCTTCATGTACAGGCCTCCCTTCATCCTTTGCGCTCATCCTAACCCAAACAGGCCCTCTTTTTCAAATCCCCTTCTGGACAGCCGGGAGGCGGCTGCCATGATCCACAGACGACCGCCCTCGTCTGCCTTGACGGATGCGCAACGCGGGCTTCCCTGGATCGGACGGCCCGACTTTCCGGACCCGGCAGGACCTGGGCGGGAAAGGGCATCGGATGAGGGAATCAAAGGGGTGCGCTTTCTTTGCTTATTCAGAAAATCAAAAACCAGAATGCCATGCACCGGGCGAATTCTCGCGTTTGTAGAGTGATTCACGGTCTCTGGGGTATGATTCTCCCTCCCTGTTTTGTAGAATAGGCTTGCATCTCAGGCCTGGGAAGCAAGTGAAGGGAGAAGAACAAAGTGGACAAAAAAACGATCGGCACGTTCATTGCGGTCCTGCGCAAGGCAAATGGGATGACGCAAAAGGACCTTGCTGAAAAGCTGAATGTATCGGACAAGGCGGTCAGCCGGTGGGAGCGGGACGAGTGCGCCCCTGACCTCAGCCTGCTGCCGGTCATTGCTGAAATATTCGGCGTGACCTGTGACGAGATCCTGCGCGGCGAGCGCCGGGTGACATCCGGCCAAGCTGAGGACGGCTCTGTCCCTGATATGCGAAAAACCGAGAAGCAGATCAAGCAGCTGTACGCGAGCAGCCTCCAGCGATACCAGTCACGCCTGCTGACCGCTTCCGGTCTGACGGTTGCCGCCGCGCTGGTCATGCTGGTGTGCAGCTATGGTTTCTATGAGAGCGTCCTGGGATTCGGGCTGGCGATGGCCCTGATCGCCGCCAGCCTGATCTGGATCTTCAACAGCACGTCCCGCGCCATCGGCGCGGCCGGGGACGATGAATTGGGCGGCGGTCAATCCGTACAATACCGCAGGACCCTGATCAAATACTTCATCGGGGCAGTCTGCCTGAACGTCACAGCGGCGATCTGCCTGGCGCCCCTTGTGCTGCTGCACAGCGAGGGCTACGCAAAGAGGGTCCTGCGGTTTGATTCCTGGCTGCCGACGCTGCCGTTCTGCCTGCTCATCTCCGCCGGGGTGTGCCTGGTCCTCTTCCTGGCCGTCAGGGGAACGACGATGCGCAATCCGCAGTATGCCTATACGGAAAAGGAGAAGCGGAATTTCAAACTCCAGACGCGCATCCTGGCGCGGTTCTGCGGGATCGCCGCGGTCCTGCTGGCCGTTTTCCTGGTTTTTGTATCCGTCGATCCCCTCTCTTTTGCCGTGAAGACCTCTTATGATTCCCTGGCAAGCCTTTCATCCGCGCTGAGTGAAACGCGGGGCGAGCCGGTCATGTACAGGGAGTATCCCGGTCTGTCCGGCACGCGCTGGTACGGCTTCACCGTCAACGCGGAAACCAATTACTGGGACAATGCCAAGCTGAGGGAGATCGAGCGGTTGGGCATCCGGTATGCGGAAAAGATTGAAGGGCGTCTGCCGATAGCCGCGGAAACCGCGCCGGAGGAGGAAATCTATATCCTGCCGAAGGGGCAGACGGAAAAGATCATCATGAGGAATTTCTCATTTGCCCTGATCAGCGTGGCACATGCTGAGGATGATAACGCAGGCATATACACCGTTTCATGGGACAGCCTGGACCGCGCGATGACGGTCAGCCTGGCGGTATCCATCGCGCTGCTTGCCTTGTGCGCGGCGGTGCCGGTACTGGGCGTGGTTTCATACTTCAGGAAACGGGAGAAGTAAACCGCGCTGTCAATATAAGGCCCCCGCTCATGCCGTTACCGGCCTGCGCGGGGCCTTTGTGATGGAAACATGGACCGGATGAATCACAGCATTTAAAAAATCAGCCCGTGTCATTGTCTGTCAGGCGGTCCTCCGGAAACCTTTCATTGGTTCAGCATCGAAATGATCCTGCAGAGGATCCGCAGGACCTGGGCCCTAAACCGCTCGGCTCAACCGCTGCGCTATTTCGGAAAAAACAAACGCAAACACAAAGAAACACAGGGGGACAGGCCCCCTGCGCTGACTGACATGGGATGGCTGAGGATAAGGATCAGTCCCCGCTGATCTTCTCGCTCTCCAGGACCCAATGGTCCATGAAAGCGGGGGACAGGTCGCCGGTGGGGACCGTGTTCTCCGCCGCGGGCATCTGGATGGCCATCGGGAGCAGGACGTAGCCCTTCGCGGCGGGGATCAGGGGCACGTCCGTGTCCTTCTGGACGACGCAGCGCATGGAGTCCAGTCCGGCGAAGCAGTAATCGATGAAGGTCTGTCGCTGTTCCTCCGTCAGGTCTTCCGGGTAGAAGGCAAGCTGGCCGAAGGAGGTGTCCACCGGGACCCAGCCGTAGTTGGGCAGGTAGAACTCCGCCCAGAAATGGCTGCTGAAGTTGCCGCTGAACAATTGCCAGCCGCCGGTCGTCCGCGCGGGGATGCCCAGGGCGCGGCACATGGCGGTGAAATACATGGACTGCGCGCCGCAGTCGCCCCGCTGGTTCTCGTGGACGTAGACGGATTCAGACCTGTCCGTCCGGGGCCAGAAGACGGCGTGGGGCATGAGCGCGTAGGTCACGTTGCGGACGATATAGTCGTAGATCCTGCGCGCGGCGAGATAAGGATTCCTTTCATCCCCGGCGATCTTCTCCGCCATCGCACGGATCTCCGGCGTGACGGCGGTGTTGCCGTAGGAGCGGGTGTAGAGCCGGTACATCTCCGATTCCCTGTCGTAGTCCCCGACATTATTGGGGTCGACCTGGAAGCGCTGCTCATATCGGGTGTAGGAGAACACGGCCTGGATCAGCAGGTCTTCCTTCACCTCCTCCATCGGGATCTCCATGTAGATCAGGCCGATGTCCTGGTCGATGCTGGGCGGCTGCTTCACCCACTCCGCGGGGGTGACGGACTCGACGACCACGTTGGTCTGCGACCCGGTGTTGATGGGGATGGGGATCCAGAGGCGGTAGGTGCCCCCCGAGGGAAGTTTCGCCCGCGGGATCCTCAGGGTGTGCGTGCCGCGGTAGACCGCGGGGGAGTGGTACTGCGTCCAGCTGTTCTCCGGCTTCTTCTCCGCCAGCTGCAGCACTTTCTGCGCCAGCTCGTCATAGGACTTCATCGTCGCTTCGTTCAGGCGCATCAGCTCCAGGTCGCGGAAAACCAGGTTGTCCACCGCGCTTTGGAAGTAACGCTCCTCTCCGTCAAAGAAGGCGTGCTCCGCTTTGTCAGGCGCCGTCCACAGGGTGATCTCCTCCTCGCCTGCCTGCGGATACGTTTTGTTCATCAGCGCCTTCAGCTCCTCCAGCGTGTAGGGATAGGTGAGCAGGAACATCATCGCCCGCTCCGCGCGCAGGGCGCAGTTCTCCGCCAGATCCGCCTCGCCGTCTTCCAGCAGCAGGGGCAGCGCCTGCGTGAACAGCTCGTGCGCCTTGGTGTATTCCTTCGCTTCTTCCATCGCAAGCGCCTGGCTGTACAGCGCCGCGCCATCCGCTCCCTTCTCCGCCGCGGCGGCAAAGACCAGGCAGAAGACCATCACGGCGGCAAGAATCATCGCCATGACCGCGCGGCGGCGGCCGCCTGGGTTTTCCCCCAAAGAAAACATCATGCGCTCCTCCTATGCATTTTTCGTCTTTTCCCCTTCCTGTATAGCACCGCCCGGAAGCCCTGTCAATCAAAGCGGCCGCTCTTTACGGAAAATGTCCGGCGGTTCCTATGCCCCGGCCTCCCTGATGATGGCGATCCCTTTTCTGATCGACCGTTTCTCGCTGTACATCTTCGCATCGGCCTGGTTGATGACCTCTTCGACATCCTTCTCAGGGCTGCTTTGGAAGGAGACGATGCCGTGGCTGGCGCTGATGAAATACTTCCGGTTCTCCGTTTCGTTGACGCGGTCATATTCCTTTGTGATGCGCTTCCACACTTCCTCCGCCCCGTTCTCGTCAAGACCGGAGAAGATGATCAGGAACTCATCCCCGCCCAGCCGCGCGACGACATCCCCCTCACGGGTGTTTTTCCTGATGCCGGCGATCACGCTGCGGATCAGCTCATCCCCGGCCTCATGTCCCAGATGGTCATTGACGGCCTTCAGCCCATTGATGTCAATGAAACACACGCTGACGGTGAGGGGCCTGCCGCCGGGGCGTCTGGACAGCCTCTGCAGGCTGTCCATGCCGAAATGGCGGTTGTGGACACCTGTCATTTCGTCATACTCTGACAGGTACCGGACCCGTTCCTTTTCGGCTTTGTTGACGGCCATCAAGGCGGAAATGACGGCGGAGATCAGCAGAATAAATGCATATAAAGACAGGTTGCGCTGCAGGCTGCTCAGGATGGTCGTCCACAGGGTCCGGGTAAAAAGGGCTCCGTTCTCCGAGCCTGCCGGCAGATGGGAGATCAGCGTCCAGTCGCCGGAACCCAGAACGTAGGACACTGTGCTCACTTCCTCCGAAAACAGCCGGCCCGTTGCGACGTTCAGATGGACAAATACCCCGCTGCGGCTGATGAGGGGATGGCTTCCGGCCGAACTTCCCCTGATGATCTCCCATTCATCCCGAAACTCTTCGGAAAAGCGGACGTCCGCTTTGTCCTCATACATAAAGGCCCATTCCTTGCCGGGATCTCCGCTGTTGAGAAGCCAGTACCCGTCCGAATTGAGCAGGAAGAAGGATCCCTCGCCGGTCGACGCGGCCTGCCTGATCTGCCGGAGCATATCGTCGGCCATATAGTTCAGGATGATGATCCCCCTGAGCTCGCCGTTGACGAAATACGGCGTGGAAAACCGGATCATGGGCTTGATGGGCTGTTCGATCGTGTTGTTTTCAATGTTCAGGTCCATTTTGGAAATGTAGACCTGGTTCTCCTTCAGCCCGATGGTGTCTGTAAAGTAATAGCGGTCCGCTTTGTTCTGCAGTTCCGACCTGTCCACCAGATAGGCGCCGCTGCTGTCGTAGTTCACACGGACCCGTTCGTTTCCATCCGCATCCAGGAAGCGGATCTGATCGTACGTCCTCTTCCGGTCGGAGAAGGCGAGCCACTGCCTTTCGGCCTGGGCATAATCGCCGTTGCCGCGATCGTTCAGCCGGAAGGAATCCGCGGCGTAGAGCAGGTCAGCGGATATTCCGCCGATCCTGCTGGACAGGACCGCGTTGGCCATGAGCACGGTGTTCCTCTCGCTGCTCAGCAGTTCGCTCCTTGCGGCTTCATTGGACAGGCTCTGCAGATAGGAGGAGAAGATCAGTGACACAGCGAACAGAACAAGGAAGATCAGGACAGCATACCGGAGGAATGCCTTCTTCTATTTCAGCAGGCTCCTGACCATATCCACGCCCTCTTTTCTGTTCATCGCCCAGAGT
>CAZVSG010000019.1:0-18422 GCA_964629345.1 uncultured Christensenella sp.
GTTTACGCGTTCCTTGTGTAAATCGTCCGGGTTGCCACATGCGTAACCTCTGCAACGATAACTGTGGCATCCTATGCAAGATGTGCAGTAAGTGGGGCGTGAGATGCAGCGATTATTGCTCTCGCTATGTGCCAGCCGAATGTCAGTTGTTGCTGAAGCCGCCGCATGTATGCAATGGCTGCAAGAAACGCAGTTACTGCCTGATTCAGAAAGTCATCTATTCCGCAAAGTATTCGGACGATCACTACAGACAGCAATTATCTTCCTGCCGCGAAGGGATTAACCAGACACCAGAAAGCATCCAGCGCCTGGACAGCCTGGTATCCCCGCTTCTCATGAAGGGACAATCCCTGTCTCACATCTACGCGACACATGCCGAGGAGATCGGTTGCTCCCGACGGACGTTATACACCTACATTGACCAATCTGTGCTGACAGCCAGGAACCTTGATTTGCGCAGAAGAGTCAAATACAAACCTCGGCGAAAACCGACCCGCTGCGTTGCCGTGGATTACAAATACCGACACGGCCGCAACTGGGATGACTTTCAGAAAATGCTTCGTGATTCCACAGAACCGGGCGTTGTACAGATGGACACAGTCGAAGGGCGAAAAGGAGGTAAGGTTTTCCTCACCCTACTGTTTCTAAGCTGCTCGCTCATGCTGATCTTTCTGTTGGAGAGGAAAACACAGGATGAAGTCATCCGAGTCTTTGACCATTTGACGGAACTGCTGGGAATCGACCTTTTCCGCCGCCTCTTTCCGATCATTCTGACGGATGCAGGCAGTGAATTTCAAGCACCTTCAGCCATTGAACACACTCAGGATGGGTTTAAGCGCACAAGGGTTTACTACTGTAATCCCTACAGTTCCTGGCAAAAAGGCGCGCTTGAGAAGAATCATGAGTATATCCGGCATGTTCTGCCGAAAGGGACTTCCTTTGACTTCCTGGACCAGCAGAAAGCAGTCCTTTTAACCAACCACATTAATAGCGAAGCAAGGGATAGCCTGAACAGTTGCACCCCTTTCAAGCTATCCCTGCTCCTGCTGGACAACAGGTTGCATGAAGCGCTGCTATTGTCTGAGGTTCCGGCCGATGAGGTCACGCTTCTTCCCAGACTGCTTAAATAACTAAACTCCATCTATAATTAGCCCGGCGCTTCGCTGGTGAACTTAACACCGCACAAGTAGCGAACGGAACTTAGTGATGCACTCATTTCCTTGTTCGCTTGTTTGCTGCGCTTACTTTTACACACCAGCCAAGCAATTGCGCATTGTATCGTACAATTCACCCAATCTGGGCTCCTTAAAGAGTGGTCTTTTCTCATTTTTCTCTTGCACTGCAAGCAATTTTGGCGCTTGTTGAAGTTACTTTTTCATTTAACCTGTATCCTGCGGGTCAAAAACGGGCCTTTCCGCCGTTGAAAAAAGCGGCCTGACGGCGTTGACCGGCCCTGGGGCGCGGTGCTATGATGCGGCCGGACACGGGGGCTGGCCCTCCTGTCAGGACAGGATTCCTGTTCCAGTGCCTTTTCTGTCTGCTTTCATTTGATGAGATGCCCATGGGAGGACGGATGGAATTTCAGATCACGGGCCTTGACCGCAGGGAAGCGGCCGAACTGGCAAAGAAACTGGAAGAATATGACAGCGAGCTCTTCCCCAACCCCGTCTCGCACGAGCTGCGCATCGGGATCCGGGACGGGGGAAAACTGGTCGCCGGGGCGACCGGCTCCATGACCCCCTTTGGCATCCTGTACGTGGACACGGTGTACGTCGACAGGGACTATCGCCACCACAAGGTGGGCACCCTGCTGATGGGGGAGGTGGAGAAGGAGGCGCGGCGGCGCGGCGCGCTGCTCATCCGTCTGGACACCTTTTCCTGGCAGGGGAAGGACTTCTATCCCACCCTGGGCTATGAGAAGGTGGGCAGCTACGACGCACCGGAGGTTGGTTTTTCGGAATATTTCTACCTGAAGCGTCTCTGCGCGCCCGGCCCCGGCGCCCGGGAGGGGATCCCGGCGGAGTCCGGGCCGCGGAAAGAACCATAAACGGCATCCTCAGCGGAAAAGACATGAAAACCGCCCCGGTCGCCCGGGGCGGTTCCTGTTGATCGCTGATCTATCTCCCGGGGCGGTTTTCACAGGGACAATCCGGCGCCGAGTCCCGCATCCGGTCCCTCATCTGCCGGCCGGGCATCATCCGCTGCATGATGCTGCCGCCCCGGCGGCCGCCGCGGGGCTGCCGGAAGGCGCTACCGGGGAAGCTCTCATCATCGCTGAACATCCCGCCGTTCATCCGGCCGTTCCCCGGGATCCCTCCCTGGGGATCTCCGCTTGCGCTGACCCTCTGCAGCGCGTTCAGGTGGCGCTCGGAGGCCTGTTTCAACTGCTGGAAAGCCTGGACGGCGCCCTGGGGCAGGGTTTTGTCCTCCAGCAATCCGTTGTAGAGGGCGATGTCGTCCTGTTCAAACTGCGCGGCCAGGGCGAGCGCTTCCTCCAGTGTCGCCGGCACCACGGTCTCCCTGGGTGTCACCTGCAGGAGGACGCCGTTGTCCCTGGCGACCCGCTCCAGCAGCCGGACGTGCGCCGTTTCAGAGCGGATCAGCACCGCGAACGGACGGGCCCCGGGGTAGGCCTTCAGCACCGCTTCATAGAAACCCCTGATGTCCTGCTCATCCTGCATGGCCTGGTTGAGCGCGGCAGCAAGGCCGCCCGCCGCCGGGGTCTCCTCCGCCTGCGCGAATGGCAGCGACAGGCACAGCGCCAGCGCCAGCGAAAGGACTGCCAATAATGTACGCTTCATCTCTCTTCTCCCTTTCCGGGGGGGGATCCCCCCGGTGACAGGATAAACGGGAACTGTGTCTTTTCTGTGTCGCCGGGATGGTCTTTACATGGCTGTGAAGGAGGGGCCCACCTGTTTGCGCGACAGCGCGTACAGGTAACCGTCCGTGTTGTTTCGCGCGGTGACCGCCATGCTGATAATGTCGAGCCTTGTCATCAGCGCTGTGAGAACGGCCAGGCCGGTGGGCAGGATGTTCTCCCGGCCCGGGGTCATGCCCGGAAGCGCGGCGCGCTCCTGCGGGGTCAGCCTTGCCAGTTGGCGCAGCACAGCGGCCGCCTCATCCCGGGTGAAGCATTCGTCGCCTCCCGCGCCCGGCAGGTCCTGCCGGCTCCGGAGCAGGCCGACGAGCGCCGTGCCCGTGCCGCCCACCAGCAGCCAGCGGCCGGGCGTGAGCGGCAGGTCCCGCCAGGTGCTGTCGATCACCCGCTCCGCCCCTTCCAGCGCCGGGACCAGGGAGGAAAAACCGTTGATAGGCCGCAGGGCATAAAGCCTTGACGCGCCCAGCTGCAGACTGCGCGTCACCCGGAGCGCCTCTCTTGTGCCCGCGGCGATCTCGGTGGAGCCGCCGCCGATGTCGATGACGCCCAGCGGCTCTTCCCCGCCGTATGGATAGGCTGCGCCCAGGAAGGAATACACCGCTTCCTGATGGCCTGAGAGGATCTGCATCTGAAGGCCTGTCTGCTCAAGCAGGGCTTCCGACAGCGGCAGGACATCGCTGGCGTCCCGGACCGCGCTGGTGGCGGTCAGGTCCACCCTTTCGGCCCCTGCGGCGATCGCCCTCTCTTTCAGCTCCCTGACCGCGCCCAATACACGCCCGACTGCTTCAGGGCTGAACGTCTTTGTGCCGGAAAGCGACAGAAACAGACGGGTCTCCACCCGTCCGCGCTGCGGATGGCTCAGCTGTCCGTCCAGATCCGCCGTGAGCATGCGTGTGGAGTTGGATCCGATGGCGATGACGGCTGCGCGATGAAGGGGAGGCTTCAGGGCTGATCGACCTCCTCTTTGCCGGCGTTATCACCGGGGGCAAGCTCCAGGACTTCCGGGTTGGTGACCACGAAGCGGATCTCCCCCGGGAACAGGTAGTCGTACTTGGTGCGCGCCTCGTTGGCGATGAACTGGTCGGTCGTGGCCAGGCGGACCTGTTCAGCCAGGCGCAGCACGTCCCTTTCCTTCTGGAACACCAGGTCGCTGGCCTCCTCGATCTGCACCCGCAGGCGATGGATGCCCTGATCATACCGTTCAGCCAGCAGCCATCCCATGATCAGGATGGCGCAGAAGGCCGCGGCCACGGTGTACCGGGGCACGTTCCTGTGCCACAGGCGCCACAGCCGCGCCGGGTGCCTTCCTTTGTCCTCTTCCTTGGGGGTCTTGGATGAACTCTTGTGTTCCATTCTTCTTATTCCGCGCTCAGTTCGACCAGCCTGGGCTGCTGGGACAGGTCTTCCCGGGTGACCCTGAGGAGGGGCTGCCGGGAGGGGAGCTCCGGCTTCATCGCGGCCAGGAAGGGCTCCAGCGTGGTGATCCTGTCAATGTTTCCATTCCGGGCACGATAATGCATGGGGAGGATGACCCGCGGCTGCAGCAGCCTGACGGTCCGGGCGGCTCCTTCGGCGTCCAGCGTATAGAAACCGCCGACCGGGATGAACAGGATGTCCGGCATGAAGAGGCTCCTGGTCAGCTCCGCGTCAGGCACCGCCCCCAGATCGCCCAGGTGCAATGCCCTCAATCCTTCCGTTTGGAGCAGGAAACACAGCACCTGCCCGCGCTTCTTCCCCCCCTCCCCGTCATGGGGGGCGGGAAAGCCCGTCAGGGTCATGCCGGGCAGCGGCGCGTGGCGGCCGGGCCGGTCGATGACGGCCGGATTGCCATCCACCTTGTCCACGTGGTCGTGGTCGAAATGATGGTGCGACACGGCGACGACGTCCGCCCTGATCCTGTTCACCGGGTAGCCGATCCCGGCCGGGAAGGGATCAAACAGCACCCGGATCCCGCTGCCGGTCTCGATCAGGAACTCCGAGTGGCCGTGATAGGTGATGAGCATCGCTCAGGCCTCCCTCCGCAGGACGTTCTGAAGAAGAATGAGAAAGAAATGGGGCGCGGGCAGTTTCTTTCGGAGCCGGACGGCCAAAGCCTCGCCCGCCAGGCGCGTCAGCGCGGCGGTCTGTCCGCTGTCCCACAGCAGCAGCGCTTTGCGGGCTTCCTCCAGCATGCCCTCATCAAGCGGCGCGGGGTGCCTTTCCAGGATGCGGCAAAGGCCCGAAACCGGACCTTCGGCCGGGTTTTCCTGCCCCCGCAGCCCTGAAAAGAATTGCCGGTAGCCCGAAAGCGGCCAATCCAGCAGGGCCAGCGGGTGCTGTTCCTGAACCAGCCATCCGGCCTGTTCCAGGCGCTTTCCAAGGGTCCGGGCTTCTTCCCGGTCAAGCCGCTTGGGATAATCGCTGACAAAAAGGGCGCGAAAACATCTGTCGCGCCTGATGAAACCGCTCCCGCCGACCAGGTGCTTCAGCTCATGGGCCGCGGCGTCAAGCCCCGCCATTCCTCTTGTTGGCCTGGAAGGCGATGTCCAGCTTGTGCACCGAGGTATAGTTCCCTTGAATGTCCAGCTGGTAGCGCAGGCTGACCTCGCCCTCGCCCTCTTCGCTGATCCTGTAGTCGACCTGGGTGGGGAAAATGCCCATCGGCAGGTTGCCGTAGGGGGTGCGGTAGCTGCCCTCAAACCGGTGCCCCTTCTGGAACACCAGGTCGCTCCCGAAGGCGCCCTTGCGCTCTACGGTGACCGTGCCCCCGCCCATGGTCATGATGATGTCGTGTTTCTCGTTGCTGTCCGCCTGGCGTTCGGTATAGCGAAGCTTCCATTGGCTCGGGTCGCCCGACAGGGTCCCGAACGTGGTCAGCTTCATGGCCTCGTCTTCTTCATTGCGGTTGTAGGCCACCCCCGTGACCGTCAGCCTGACCGGCTTGCTCTTCATCCGAACACCTCCTTGACCGTTTCGATTATATCATACCCGGAATGGAAATTCGACCGCTTTCCCGCCCCGTCGGTTTTCCCCGCCGGTCGGATCGGGGTATAATCCAAGCGAGTCCGGGGACAAATGAAAACGGAGGATATAAATATGAAAAAATTGATGGCGCTGGCGCTGTCCCTGCTGATCATGCTTTCGCTGTATCCGGGCATGGCCGTCACAGAGGAGGAGACGCACCTGCGGGAGGTATTTCTGCAGGCTGTTTTCAGCATCGAATACGGGGACGACACAGGAGCGGTCCTGCACCGCTGGGAGGAACCGCTCATTATCTGGGCCGGAGAAGAGATCATGCCCGGGGATGAGCAGGCGCTGTTTGCGTTTGCTGACGAGCTGGATGCGCGGGTCGCAAACCTGCCGCCCATCTACTGGACCCGGAACAGCGATGATGCGAACGTGACGGTCGCCTTTGCACCGCTGGACCGGATGCACGAGTTTGCAGAATCCTATGTTGAGGGAAACTGGGGCTTTGTTTCCTTCTGGTGGAATGATGCTCAGGAGATGGATTATGCCCAGATCGCGATCGCTTCTGACGTCACCAGCCAGGAGGAGCGGAACCATCTGCTGATGGAGGAGCTGGTCGGCGCATTGGGCCTCACCAACGACATAGCGACGGACCCGGACAGCATCATCCATGAGGAGTGGACCACCACCCAGGAGCTGAGCGGGATGGACTGGGAACTGCTCAACCTGCTGTATGACGCGCGGCTGTCCTCCGGCATGACCTGGGAAGAGGCTTCCGCGGCGCTGGGCTGGTAAAGACCGGAAAGAAAGCGCAGCGCGTGCGCGCATGAAACCGCTGCCGCCCCACATTGTATAACCGGAACCCCGCGCGAGGGGCCGGTTCTCTTTGCGCCGCCGGGGAGCCTGTGCTATACTCACGTTCGAACAGGCGCATCTTAACGGAGGGACCATGGCGCTGATTGATATTATTTCCAGAAAAAAACGGGGACTGGCGCTCAGTGGGCCGCAGATCAGGGAATTCGCCCGCGCCGCCGCCGACCCGGACACGCCGGACTATCAACTGGCAGCCCTGCTGATGGCCATCCGCATCAACGGCATGGACCCGCGGGAAACGGCGGAACTCACCCTGGCCATGGCGCAGACCGGGGACATGCTCAGCCCTGAGGTGGGCGGCATCCCGGTGGACAAGCACTCCACCGGCGGAGTGGGCGACACCACCACGTTGATCCTGGCCCCCCTGGTGGCCGCCTGCGGCGGCAAGGTGGTCAAGATGTCCGGCCGCGGCCTGGGCCACACCGGCGGCACGATCGACAAGCTGGAGAGCATCCCGGGGTTCAGGACGGAGCTGCCGGAGGCGGACTTTCTGCGCATCGCGCGGGAGGTCGGATGCTGCGTGGTCGGGCAGAGCGGCGAGCTGGCCCCGGCGGACAAACGGCTGTACGCGCTGCGCGACGTCACCGGCACGGTGGATTCCATCCCCCTGATCGCCTCCTCCATCATGTCCAAAAAACTCGCCGGCGGCGCCCGGGGCATCGTGCTGGACGTCAAGATGGGCTCCGGCGCGCTGATGAAGACAAGGAAGGACTGCCTCACGCTCGCGCGCGCGATGGTGGATATCGGCCGCCGCGCCGGCCGGCGCATGTCCGCCCTGATCACCGGGATGGACGAGCCCCTGGGCAGCCACGTGGGCAATGCGCTGGAGGTCAAGGAGGCCATCGACACCCTGGCCGGCCGCGTCAGCGGGCCGCTGCTGGACGTTTCCCTGGCCCTGGGCGCGCAGATGCTTTTGCTTTCCGGGCTGGCGGAGGATGAGGGCAGCGCGGAAGACCTCCTGATGACTGCGCTCAAGGAAGGGCGCGGGCTGGCAAAGCTCGCGGAGATGATCACGGCCCAGGGCGGGGACGCCCGGGTGTGCGCGGACACCGCGCTGCTGCCGCAGCCGCAGGTGAAGACCCCTGTTCCCGCGCCCGCGGACGGCTTCCTGTCGGGCATGGACACCGAGCGGGCCGGGCTGGCCGCCCAGGTCCTGGGGGCGGGCCGGCTTCGCAAGGACGACGTCATTGATCCCTCCGCCGGGTATATCCTTTTCAAGCGGATCGGGGATGCGGTGAAGAAGGGCGAGACGCTGGCCGTGCTGCACCACGGCGAAAAGGCGCCGGCCGGGCAGGCCGGGGAGATGCTCCTTCAGGCCATGCGCTTTTCCTCCGTCGCTCCTCCCAAAAAACCGCTGATCCGCGCGCGCATCGCGCCGGACTGAAAGGAAAAATGATTTGTTGAAACACAGCAGAAGACTGAGCCTCGCGCTGGCGCTGATGATCCTTCTATCCGGTATCTTCGCGCCGATCCAAGACGGCAAAACGGAAGAGGCGGCCCCCCCGGCGTCGACAGCCGCAATCGATCCGGCAGCGGAAACGACGGCTGAACCGGAGGCACAGGAACAGGAAGGGAACTTCTTCGCGTCATTGAAGCTCAACTACATCAACGGAGAGCCCTTTGACGCCTCCGTCTTTGACGGCAAACCCATCCTGCTCAACATCTGGGCCACCTGGTGCCAGCCCTGCGTGTCGGAGATGCCGCACCTGAACGAACTGGCGGCGGAATACGCGGACAGGCTGAACATCGTCGGGCTGCACAGCGAGGGGCTGACCGTCACAGCGGAGGGCGAGCTTGCGCCAAACGAAGAGGCGAACCAGGCGGCTGTGGAGATGGCGGAGAGCCTTTCCCTGACCTTCCCGCTGGTCAACCCGGACACCAACCTGTTCATCCTGATGAATGACCCGAACTACGGCCTGCAGACGGAGTTCCTGCCCACCACCTGGCTGATCGACGGCGACGGATTTGTCCGCGGCGTACTGACCTCCGCCCGTGACAAGGAGGCGTGGAAACAGGTGATCGAAGAGTTCCTGACCAAACTGCGGGAGGAAGCGGATGCGGAGGCGGATACCTGACAAGGCCTGGATCCCTCTTGCGATGCTGGGCGCGGCGCTGATCCTGGGGGGCGTCCTGCGCGGAGAGGCCGCCATCGTGCTGCGGAAGGCCATCCGCATCTGCCTGGAGTGCATCGGCATTGGCTAAGACCGGAACAAAAAAACGGGTGCGTTTCCGCGCCGCCGTCCAGCTGTTCACGGCGGCAGCCAGCAACTCCTGGGTCACGGGGTTCGCCGCCGGGAAGATCTACGGCGGGGACCTGAAACAGATCTGCCACCCCGGGCTGAACTGCTATTCTTGCCCGGGCGCGCTGCTCAGCTGCCCCGTCGGGGCCCTGCAGGCGGTCATCGGCAGCCGCGCGTTCAACCTTTCCCTGTACGTCTTCGGCTTTCTGCTGCTGACGGGCGCCTTGCTGGGCCGCATGGTCTGCGGCTTCCTGTGCCCCTTCGGCCTGATCCAGGAACTGCTGTACAAAATCCCCTTCCCTGTCAAACGCAACCGTTTCCGGGGCGACAGGCCCCTGCGCAGTCTCAAGTACGCGGTCCTGGTCATCCTGGTCATCCTGCTGCCCATGGTGCTCAACAACCCTGCCGGCGAGGCATCCCCAGCCTTCTGCAAGTACGTCTGCCCGGCCGGCACGCTGGAGGCGGGGATCCCGCTGGTGTATTTCGGCCCGGAACAGGGGGCGCAGCCCGGCGCCGCTCCTGTCCTGCCCAACGCTCCCGGGATCAGACTGATCCAGCAGGACGACGGGCCGCGCTTCCAGACAGGCTGGCTGTTCGCGCTGAAGATGGGCATCCTCATCCTGACCCTGCTCTGCTGCCTTGTCATCTGGCGGCCTTTCTGCAAGTACCTCTGCCCCCTGGGCGCGGTGTACGGCGCGCTCAATCAGGTCTCCCTCTACCGGCTGCGCTTTTTGGAGGACAGGTGCATCCGCTGCGGCGCCTGCGCGCGGGCATGTAGGATGTCCCTTGACCCCACCCGTGAACTCAACCATCCCGAATGTGTGCGCTGCGGCGACTGCGTCAACGCCTGCCCCACAGACGCGCTTTCCATGGGCTTTGGGTGCCGGCAAGCTGTTACGGCGCCCGGAAAGGAAACCCTATGAAACGGTTCTTCATCTTTATGACGGCCTTTGCCCTTCTGCTGTCCCCTTCCGCTATTGCGCAGGAGGCGACAAAGCCGCTCGCGCTGGCGGAGATCGAGCAGTTCAACCAGCTATTGCTGGACCGCGCGATCGCGGACGGGCTGGAGTCCTTTGCCTCGGAGGAGGGGTATCTCGTCCGCGGGGAAGGGTATGAGCTGCTTTTGTCCAGCGGGGACCTGAGTGGGGACACCGTGGTGCTCAGCGCGGCCCTCTATGGGTTGGGGCTCGGGCAGGAGGAGCCCCTTGAGGGGCCCCGCGGCATCCGCCCCGACATGAAGGCAGAGGACCTGCTGGCGCTGTTTCCCAATGACAACCCATACCTCTCAGGGAACGAGGACAGCGCTGTGCTGTACATCGCCGGCGAGCTGCCCGCGGCCGTGTATGCGGGGTTCGTGCTGCGCCGGGGTCAGACACTCACGCTGATGGAGTATGACGTCTACTTCCAGACACAGGAGGGGGTATCGCGCGCGGGCATCCAGGCGACGATCGACCAGGGCCTGGTCAGCGCGGTGAGGAGCTTCTTCCCTTCCGCGGGCCTGAGCCAGGAGGAGGCCCGTGAGGCGCTGGATCACCTTCGCGCCCTTCAGGAGGAGACGGGATACGTGGCGGGCGGTGACGGCGCGGGCACCCGGCTGACCCGGGAGGACCTGGTGCTGGCGGGGCTTGATTTTGTGGACCTGACCAGCGCGCAGGCGGAAGCCGCGCTGGGGGAGCCGGGCAATGAGGAGACCGTCAGCAACAGCGGCGGCGGCAGCCTGATGACGCTGCAGTGGCCGGGGGCGGAGGCGGTGTTCAGGCTGGAGGGAGAGACGGAGCGCGCCATGCGGCTGACCGTGCGGGAAGGGATCCTGGAGGGGCCCCGCGGGCTTCGCATCGGAGACAGCCTGGCCCAGGTCATCAGCCGGTTTGAGCATGGGGAGGACCTGCCTGATGAGGGCGGCGCGCTCTACGGCGACGCCGCCGGCCAGCAGCCGCCCTTTGGCGTGATGGTGGCCGGCCTCGAGGGCGACACCCTTTACTACGCGGTGAAAACGGACAAGGGGAATGCCGCGCTGATCCTGGAGTTCATCCAGGGCGCCCTGGTCAGCATGACGCTGACCTACCTTTGACCCGGACATCAGCCGCGCATTTTCTGATGAATGAGGTAAGAGGATGAAGATCGACCTGAGCTGCCCGGTGGAACTGTGGCATTTCAAGCTGCCCACAGCGGCGTATCCCGTTGTCAGGCTCAACCTCTTCAACCTCTCGGAGAAGGCCGTGACGTCCATACAGGCGGCCTTCCTCTGCTTTGACGGCGAGGGTCAGTACGCCCGCCAGGTGGAACGCATCCAGGGGATCCAGGGCGAAGCGAGGAGCGCTTTTGAGGTGCTGTGCGCCATCGAGGACGGCGAGCGCGCGGCGAGCATGGATTTCATTATCGAAAAGGTCTGGTTCATCGACGGGACCGTGTGGCGCAGGGGCACGGGGGAGATGAGTGAATACCAGCTCAGGCTCCTGGAGCCTTCCAGGCAGCTGGACGTGCTGCGCCAGATGGCCGGCGGGGACGCCGTCGCCTATCCCAGCGACCAGGGCGCTGTGTGGGTCTGCCTGTGCGGCCGCCCCAACGCCGCCAGCGCCGCCGCCTGCCTGCGCTGCGGGCGGGACAAGCATGAGCAGTTTTCCAAATACGGCAAGGCCGTCATCGAGACCGTCATCTACCGGCTGGACAGCGAGATGGAGGACAAGGCCCACCGCGCACGGGAGGAAGCCGGGCGCATGCAGGAAGAACGGGAGAAGAAGGAGCTGAAACGGCGCAGGCGCATCCGGCGCGCGCTGATCACTTTCCTGAGCCTGATCCTGCTGGCTGCGGGGGCCTGGGCCGTCGTCACCTTCGGCATCCCGGCCTACGGGTATTACCAGGCCGATCAACTGATGCAGCGCGGGAAATATGATGAGGCCAGGGAAAAATTCCTGGAGCTGGGTGATTACCGTGACAGCGCGGATCAGGCCAGTGAAGCGGATTACCGCAAGGCGGCGGACTTCATGCGGGCCGGCAACGCCACTGCGCTGAGGAGCGCGGAGGAGCTGTACCTTGACCTTGAAGGATTCAGGGACAGCAGGGACAAGCTGTCCCAGGCGCGGTACCTCCGGGCGGGGCTTTTGGAGGTGGCGGGCGATTATCCCGAGGCCATCGCGCTGTATGAGCAGCTGGGCGGATACCTGGACAGCGGGGAACGCGCGACCCAGGCCCGCTACAGCTGGGGCAGGCGGCTGATGGAGGAGTTCTCCTACGGGGCAGCGCGGGAAAAAATGCTCGAGCTGGGGAACTACAAGGACGCGTCCGCTCTGGCGGATGACTGCCTCTACCTTCCCGCCCTGGATCACCTGGAAAAGGCGGAGTTTGAACAGGCGGAGGCGCTTCTGCTTCAGCTTCCGCACCGGCAGTCAGCCCGGCTGAAACTGCAGGAGACCTACTATGCGTGGGGCGATATGCTGTTCTCCCTCAAGGAGTATGAAAAGGCCGCGGAGAAGTTCCTGGCTTCCGGGGATTACCTTGACGCTTTCCGCCGGGCGTCGGATTGCCTGTATGAACCGGCGGTCCTCCTGATGCAGGCCGGGGACTATGCGGCGGCGAAGGCAAGCTTTGATCAGATCCTCGCGTTCAAGGACAGCGCGATGCTCTCCCAGCAGTGCTCCTATGAGCTGGGGCTGATCAAGATCGCCGGGAAGCAGTGGGCGGAGGCGGCCGAACTCCTGGCGCTCGCGCCGGACGTGGCCGAAGCGCCGGGGAGACTGAAGGAAGTCCATTACCTCATGGCCGGTGAGGCGGTCCAAAAAGGCGACCTGAGCGGCGCCGCCGAACTGTATGACGCGGCCGGGGATTACAAAGACGCGGCGGACCTGGCCGCCAAGGCGGGTTTTGATCTGGGCATCCAGCTGGCCAACGGGGCGGATTACGCCGGCGCCGCGGACGTTTTCGCGCTGATCCCCGACTACCCCAATGCGGGGGAGGAACTGACGCGCGCGAAATACAACCAGGCCATTTCCCTTTTGGACAAGGGCGAGTACGAGGCCGCGGTCGAGGCCTTCAACGCGCTTGACGGCTACGGCCAGAGTGAGGACTACCTGAAAAAGGCGGTGTACCAGATGGCCGCCGCCCGCCTGGAAGCAAAGGATTATGAAGGCGCGGCCGGCATGTTCCAGACCCTGACCGGATACCTGGACGCGGATACGCGCTATCAGGAGGCCCAGCATCAGCTGGCCCTGGCTGCGCTCAACGCGGGCGACCTGGACAGCGCCATCACCCTGCTGGAGAGCATCCGCGGCTATGCCAACACGGAGGAGCTGTACTTTTCCGCCGTGTATCAGCAGGCGGCCGCGAAGGAAGCGGCGGGTGATCAAGGCGCCGCCGCGCGGCTGTACGCCCTCATCCCTGAGTATCTTGATGCCGCTGCGAAGCGCGACAGGAATTATGACGCGTATTACCAGACCGCCTATGAAACGGCGAAGCAGGCGATGAAGGACAAGGACTACAAGGCCGTGATCGACGCGCTCTCAGGATTGGACCTGGAAACGACGGGGGACAAATACGGCGACATCGGCGAAATGTACAGCGAGGCCAACTACCGATACGCCGACGAGCTGTATGAGGCGAGGAAGCCCTATGAAGCGCTGGTGTACTACCGCAACGTGCTGGACTACAAGGACGTGAGCAGCAAGAAACTCAACCGCGTCGCCTACCAGATCATCGGCAGATGGGAGTCCAGCAAGGGCGCTGTGTTCATCTTCAGGGACGACGGCACCTGCAGCATGGAAGGCCGCGAAATGTACTACTTCGCGCGCAACTTCACCCTGCAGGTCGGGGACAGGCCGGAGGAGCTGAACATCAATTACAACATCGTCGACATTCGGGCCAGATCCCTGTCCCTGAGGGAAGAGAAGACCCGGAAACTGCACAAGTGCGCCCGCGTTGATGAATGATGCAGGGGCTGATCGCTGCCTATAAGGATAAAACGGCTCTGCCGGCGGGGGGCAGGGTGCCCGCGCTGGACGGGGCGCGGTTCATCATGGTGTTCTCCGTCGCGGCCTTCCACCTGTGGCAGCAAAGCTGGCTGACGCCGTCCTTCACCCTGTTCGGTCTCCGCGTCAGCCTGGATCCCTGGCTGAGGACTGGGTATCTGTGGGTGGACGGTATACTGCTGCTCAGCGGCTTTCTGCTGTACCTGCCCTATGCCCGCGCGCGGGAGGCGGGGCGGAGGACGCCTTCCTTCACCGGCTTTTACCGCCGGCGCTTCCTGCGTATTTTTCCCACCTACCTGCTCAACCTGCTGGCGGTCTTCTTTCTGGTCGCCCTGCCGGAAAAGCGGTACGCCACCCTGTGGGAAGGCGCTCGGGACTGGCTGGCGCACCTGAGCTTCACCCACCCGCTCTTTCCCTTCAGCAGCGTCCACACCCCGCTCAACGGCGCGCTGTGGACCCTGGGGGTGGAGATGCAGTTCTACCTGATCTTTCCGCTGGCGGCCCGGGCTTTCATGCGCATGCCGCTGGCGGCCTACCTGGGGCTTGGCGCTGCCGCCTTCGTTTTCCGCGCCCTGTCCCTCGCCCGGCCGGACACGACGATGCTGGTGAACCAGCTGCCCGCCTTCCTTGACGTGTACATGAACGGGTTTGTCGCGGCGGCGGTCTTTGCCAGGCTGGAGCGGCAGACACGGGAGGACGGTTTCTCCCGGCTGTTTTACACGGCGGTGCTCTTCAGCGCGCTGCTGGGGCTGGTCCTGCTGGTGCGCGGCCAGGCGGCTGCGGCCGGCACGGAAGCCATCCGTCAGGGCCAGATGCTCAGGCGTTATCCCCAGTCCGTGCTCACCGCGCTGGCCTTCATCGGCGCGTCCCTGGGGCTTGGCGGTATCAGGCTGGCGCTTGGAAACCGCGTCATGGGCTGGCTGGCCACCATCAGTTACCAGCTGTACATGTGGCACACAGTCGTCGCGCTGCAGCTGAAGAAGTGGCGTTTTCCCCCCAGCGTGTCGGAAACGCCGCACATGGAAGGCGAAAAGAGCTGGCAGATCCCCTATCTGCTGCTGTCCCTGGGCATCTCCGTGCTGATTTCGGCCCTGGTGACCTTTTTGATCGAACAGCCGCTCGCCCGCCGCGGCGGCAGGCAGAAAGAATGAGGAGGAAGAAAGCATGACCGATCCCCGTATCACGAAGCTGGCTGACGTGCTGGTGAACTATTCCTGCAAGGTAAGGCCCGGCGATAAGGTATGGATCGACCTGAAAGGCGCGGACACCGCCATCGGCGAAGCGCTGGCGGATAAGGTCTTCCGTGCGGGGGGCCTCCCGCTGATCAGGATCACCGACAACCGCATCCAGCGGAAGCTTCTGAAAGGCTACAGCGAGGAGCAGCTGGGCTGGCTGGGGCGGGAGGACGCATCGGTCATGGCGCAGTGCGCAGCCTACATCGGCGTACGGGGAGGGCTGAACGCCTTTGAACTGTCCGACGTCCCGGAGGGGCAGAACAGCCTGTACAACCGGACCTACGGCAAGCTGGTGCACGACGAGATCCGCGTGCCCAGGACGCGCTGGGTGGTCCTGCGCTATCCGACGCCCGGCATGGCGCAGCTGGCCGGGATGAGCAGCGAGGCGTTCGAGGATTATTACTTTGACGTGTGCTCGATGGACTACGCGAAGATGGACCGCGCGATGGACGCGCTGGTGGAGCGCCTGCAAAGGACGGACAGGGTCCATATCCTGGGCCCGGGGACGGACCTGCGCTTCTCCGTCAGGGGCCAGAAGCACATCAAGTGCGCCGGGGAGATGAACATCCCCGACGGCGAGGTGTTCACGTCGCCCGTCCGCGACAGCGTGGAGGGCACCGTCCGCTTCAATACCCCCTCGCTGTACCAGGGCCTGACGCATGAGAACATCGCCTTCACCTTTGAAAAGGGCAGGATCGTCCGGGCGACCGGCAGCCGGGAAGGGCTTCTCAACCAGATCCTTGACAGCGACGAGGGCGCGCGCTACATCGGCGAATTTGCCATCGGCGTCAATCCCTACATCACCCAGCCCATGAGGGATACCCTGTTTGATGAGAAGATCGCCGGCTCCTTCCACTTCACCCCGGGCCGGTGCTATGAGGAGGCTCCCAACGGCAACCAGTCCGTCATCCACTGGGACCTGGTGCTGATCCAGACCCCGGAGTACGGGGGCGGAGAGATGTATTTTGACGGGGAGCTGGTCCGAAAGGACGGCCTCTTCCTGCCCGAAAGCCTGCAGGCGCTCAACCCCGAAGCGCTCAGGGGCTGATGTCAAAACCTCTGGGGCTTTACGTCCACCTGCCCTTCTGCCAAAGGAAGTGCGACTACTGCGACTTCCCTTCCTATGCGGGGCGGCTGGCGGCGAGGGAAGCCTATACGGACAGGGTCTGCGGCGAGATCGCAGCGCGCGAAAAGGAATGGGGCCGTCTGGAGGCCGACACCGTCTATCTGGGCGGGGGGACGCCTTCCGTGATGGAACCTGCGCACCTTCAGCGCATCCTGCGGCAGTTGGGGGAGTGTTTCAGGATCCGGGCGGATGCCGAGATCAGCTGCGAGGTGAACCCGGGGACCCTGAAGGCGGGTTTCCTGGAGACGCTCAGGGAGAACGGCGTTTCCCGGCTGTCCGTCGGCGCACAGTCAGCCGACGCGGCGGAACTGCGTCTGCTGGGCCGGATCCACAGCTGGGAGCAGGCGGAGGAGACGGTCAGAAAGGCCCGGAAGGCGGGATTTTCCAACATCAGCCTGGACCTGATGTCAGCCCTGCCCGGGCAGACCTGGGACCGGCTGAAAGTGAGCCTTCAGAAAGCGCTTGCGCTGGGCATCACGCACCTGTCCGTGTACAGCCTCATCATCGAGGAAGGCACGCCCCTCCACCGGCGCCATCTTGAGGGCGAACTGACGCTGCCCGATGAGGAAGCGGAGCGGGAGATGTACTGGAATACGGCGGAGCTGCTCAAAGAGGCGGGGTTTGGGCACTACGAGATCAGCTCCTTCGCTCGCCCGGGTTTCCGCTGCAGGCACAACGAAAACTGCTGGAACCATGAGGAGTACCTGGGATTCGGGGCTTCAGCGGCCGGGTTATTCCGAAACCATCGCTGGCGCAATCCGGCGGGGCTGGACGATTACCTTGCCGGAAAGGCTCCGGAGACGGAGGAGGTCACCCCGGGTGACGCTCGGTTTGAACGTCTGATGCTGGGCCTTCGCCTGACGGAAGGGGTGAGCCTGAAGGGTTTCCGGGAGGAGTTCGGGATGGAAGTCGCGGATGCCTGCCCGGAAGCGCTCGGCGCCAACCTGTCCCGGGGACTGCTGGAAGTATGGGAAGGCCGGCTCCGCCTGACACGCAGGGGGACAGACCTGATGGACAGGGTGCTGCTTGATTTTCTGCCCTGAGGGAGGAAAAACGGCAGGGTTTGCGGCTGCCGGGCCGTTATCTGATGGAGGACCGCTTGAAGGAGGGACCCTGAATGAAACGATTGATGAGCCTGATCCTGCTGGCGGCGCTTCTGCTGGGGGCCTTGCCGCAGCCTGCGCTGGCTTCATCGGGTTATGCGCTGGTCAGCAACACGACCCGTTTGAACATCCGCTCCGGCCCAGGGACAGGGTACCCTGTCATCGGCAGCATATCCGGCGGTCAGTGGGTGGACGTGGACACGGTGTCCGGCTCATGGGTTCAGGGGACTTCCCTGCAGGACGGCAGGAGCGGCTGGTTCAGCGCGAGCTTCCTGAAGATGGCCCAGGCAGGGGGGCCAACGCCGGGGTCCGTCGTGGTGGTCAACAACCCCAATCCCTCCTCCTTCCTCAACCTCAGGCAGACCCCCTCCTATACCGCGCCTGTGCTCGGGATCTTCTACAACGGCGCGGCCGGCATCTACCTCAGCGGGACGGACGGGTGGTATGAGGTCGAAATATCGGGCATGCACGGGTATTTCCGCAGCGAGTTCCTGAGGATGGCCGACGGCCCCGGACCGGTCGGGACTGCCCGGATCTACAGCGGGAACGGCGGCAGCGTCAACCTGAGGTCCGGCCCCTCCCTGTCCCTGCCGGTCATCGGCAGGGGTTCGCCCGGAACCACGGTGACCGTCTACCTGAAGGGGAGCAAGTTCTGGTATATCTCCATGGCCGGTACTTTCGGCTTTATGGACGCGGCGTACCTGAGCGCCGGCGGTTCCAATCCCCAGCCCAATCCGCCGATCGTCATCCCCCCGGAAACCAACGCCATCGTGACCAACACCGGAAAGAGCCTGAACCTGCGCGAACAGCCCTCCACCTCCAGCCGCGTACTGGGGTCCTATCCGGGGTTGACCGCGATCCGCATCCTGAGCCAGGGGCTGAACTGGAGCCGCGTGACGGTGCCCCTTTCGGGAAAAACCGGCTATATGATGACCCGCTACCTGACGCTCTACGGCCTGCCGGCCAGCCCCGCCATGAGGGTCAGCCATCCGGCCGGGACCTATGTCAACCTGCGCACCAGGCCCAGCGTCGCGTCCGGCTCCGTCACCCTGCGCGTGCC
>CAZVSG010000019.1:18432-26389 GCA_964629345.1 uncultured Christensenella sp.
CCGCACGGAAGCACCGTTACCATCCTGGTCGCCGGGGGCGAATGGGCGCAGGTCCGCTACAATGGAACCGAGGGCTATATGATGACGGCTTTCCTGAAATAGGCGGACAGATCAACTTTGGGGGGCTTTCCAGGAAGCCCCCTTTATGATGCGGGACGGGAGACGCGGTCCGGCGGAGCCTTGTTGACACGCTCCGGGCTTCACCCTACAATCGGTTTCATCGGGGCACACTGAAGAAACGTCAGCCGGGAGGTCATCATGCGGAAAGGAAAACGGATCATCGCTGTTTTTTTTGTCTTTCTGCTCACATGGGCCGCGGCGGCTGAGGCCGGAAACGGGCTGCGCGGGTACAGCAAACAGGAGGGATACTGCTACGCCGCTTTCGGCCGCTACCCTTATGATGAGGACGGCGGCGTACAGCCGATCCTCTGGCGGGTCCTTCAGGCAGTGGACGGCACGGCCTATCTGCTCAGCGAAAACATCCTTGAGGTCAGCAGGCTGCACTCGGTTGCCTTTGGATACCCCGGATGGGAGAAGGCGGACCTGAACGCCTGGCTGCAGGCTGACTTTATCGAGCAGGCTTTTACGGCTGAAGAAGCCCGGGCGCTCGTGACGGATCCGGAGCTTGGCAGGGTCAGCCTTCCCAGCGATGCGGATCTGAAGAACCGTGACTTTGGCTTTGACTCAGACATCAGTCGCAGGACCGTCGGCACGCCCTGGGCAAACGGCAGGGGCCTGTTTTTCTACCGGAACAAAGGGCACAGCCCGTACTGGACCCGGACTCCGTCCACGCGGGATTTCGCCCATCGGTCGATCAAGCTTGAGGGAAACATCGGCTACCTTGGCGTGACGGCGGATGACATGGGCGTTCGCCCGGTCATCTGGCTGGACCTGGGCTTGATCAAAGTCCAGCAGGGCGGCGGCACGCTGACGGACCCCTTTGCCGTGATCCCGTCAGACTGACGGGAAAGCCGGCACCGCGTATGCCATCAGGGCTTTCCGCGCTTCGGCGGCCGGGATTTGGCATGGACCCACTAATCTGTCAGGAGGGCGTGACATGCGCAAAGACGCTGCCCGGATCATCGCTGTGCTCCTCGTTTTTACGGCATTCACTGCCGGCGCGCAGACCATTACCCTGACCTTCATCGGGGACACAAGCATCGGGGACGCCTATCAGTACCGCGGCTATTCGCAGAGCTATCACAGCGTGATCAGGGAAAAGGGCATGGACTGGCCCTTCTCCCAGGTCCGTGACGTGCTGCTGGCGGATGACCTGACGGTCGCGAACCTTGAGGGCTCCATGACCACACTGAAGAAGCACAGGGACGTCCGATATCCCCTGGTGATCGACCCCTCCTTTACCGAGGTGCTGAAAAAGGGCGGCGTTGACATCGTGAACACCGCGAACAACCACGCGATGGACTTTCTGATGGATGGGTATCAGGAGACCCTGGCCACGCTGGACAAGGCCGGCATCGCTCATTTCGGCACCTTAAGCCCGCCCAAGGTTACGAAGGCGGACAGGGCGGAGATCGTTGAGATCAAGGGGATCAGGATCGGATTCATCGGGTACACCTACCCCCAGGATTCGGATCTTGCACGGGTGGAAAACGCCTGCGCGGCGCTGAGGGAGCAGGGCTGCGCGCTGGTCATCCTGAGCCTGCACTGGGGGCGTGAAACATACATGCAGCCCAATTCCACCCAGACAGGCTTCGCGAAGAAAGCGCTGGACGCCGGGGTCGACATGATCTACGGGCACCATCCCCACGTCGTCCAGCCGATCGCGCTGTACAAAGGGAAGCCCGTGCTCTTCAGCACCGGCAACTTCACCTTCGGGACCATGAGCCACGTGGACCGCTCTACGGGGATGTTCCAGGTCGTTTATCAGCTGGAACCCGCCGGGCCCGTCCTGTCAAAGATCAGGGTGATCCCCTGCCTGACCACAGGCACCGGAGACTACAGGCCCCAGCCTGTGACAGATGAGGCGGGCCGCCTGGATATCTTCAGGAAGCTCAGTTTTCAAAAGCCCCCAAAGGGTTTCACGGCGCTGCCGGAGAGCTTTCTCATGACCGGCGAGGCCGACTTTATCCAATAGACGGCGTTCAACGGACCGATCAAACCGGGGATAACGGGCCGGCAGCTTCATGGCGGCCGCGGCCGGGTCGGGCCTGAGTCGTATTCCACGCTCTTCAAAGGAGGTCCCATGTTCCTCAAACGGCTGTGCGCACTGCTGATCCTTTTCTCGCTGTTTCCCTTTCCGGCCCCGGCTGAAAACGCCCTGCGCGGCTATTCAGAAAAAGAAGGCCCTGCCTGGGCGGTTTTCGGGACGTACCCGGCGGACGAAAGCGGGGAGGACGCGCCCGTGCTCTGGCGGGTGGTATCAATGGATCAGGAGCATGCATTGCTGCTGAGCGAAGCGATCCTGGACGTGCAGCCCGCCCATCAGGGGGACTCCTACCAGGGCTTTGAGACCTCCACGCTCTCAGGCTGGCTGAAGGGCGAGTTCGCCCTGCGCGCCTTCAGCGAGGCCGAACGGGCGGCCATCGTTCAGGTAGGCGATCAGGCGGACGTCTCGCTGCCCTCGGCGGCGATGCTGAAGGATGGATCCCTGGGGTTCCTGCGGGACGCGGACCGTCAGGCGGCGGGAACAGCCTATGCCGTTTCAAAAGGGCTTGAGGTATACGGAAAGGGAGGCGCCAGCTACTGGATCGCCGACAAGGCGCAGAGCATGCAGGGCGGGCAGCGCCGGGTGATCAAGGACGGCGGGATGGGCTACATCCGCGCCGACGCCGGATACGTCGGCGTGCGCCCCATCCTCAGGCTGGACCTCAGCCGGGTCAGCGCCCTGTCCGGCGAAGGGACAAAGAAGGATCCCTTCGTGATCGCGCCGGGGGAAAAGCCGATCCCGACGCCGTCCCCCAGTCCCATTCCGACGGCGGCACCTGAATGGGAATCCACCGGCGGTATCCTGACGGAGGGTTTCCCGGCCCTGACGGGGGAAGGCTTCCTTCCCGCGGGCCAACCGGAATATGTCTTCATCGACGAGGAAAACGGCGTATGGCGTTATGCGTCCGAAGACCTGCGCATCGTGATCGAAAAAACGCAGGATGACGCGCTGAAGACCAATTTCCTCATCGCGCAGGTTTTTGTGCGGCAGGGAGCCGAGGGATTCCGCATGGTCCCCCACAGCCCCGGGAACCTGACGGTCAACAGGGCTCTGTACAAGGAGAAACCGGCCAGGATCGCCGAAAACAACCGCCTTGTGTTCTCCATGGACGGGGATTACTTCATTTACCGCGTCAGCCGCGCCGTCACCGAAGGGCCCAGCTACCCCATCGGGGTGGTGATCCGGGACGGCGGGACCCTGTTTGACCTGCCGCCCAAACCTGGACGGGAGGCCTATCCGCCGCTGGACATGCTGGCGCTGTATCCCGGCGGCATGATGAAGGTGTATGCGGCCAACGAGAGGACCGCGCGGGAGCTTTTGGATGAAGGCGTCCGGGACGTCCTCTCCTTCGGGCCTGTCCTCATCCGTGACGGCAAGCTCAGCACGTTCCATGAGCGGTTTGGCAACACGCCGCAGCCGCGGGCGGCCATCGGCATGGTGTCGCCCGGACATTGCATCGCGGTCATCGCGGAGGGCCGGATCAAATCCAGCCAGGGCATCTCCGTGCGCCAGCTGGGCGAAAAGATGATGGACCTTGGCTGCACGATGGCCTTCAACCTTGACGGGGGATGGACCAGCGCCATGGTCTTCATGGGCAAACAGCTCAACCAGCTGGACAAGTCCGGCGTAAAAAACAATGCCCGGACCCAGAATGAGGTCATGGGCATCGGATGCACCGAAGCCTTCGGCGAAGCGACCGGTCCGTAAAGGGAAGGCATAGATACAGGAGCCGCCTGCTTCACTGGATAGACTTTATCCTGTGAAGTTTCAGACAGCACGGCCTTCTGATTGAAATCGTTTCATTCGGCTTTGCCGGGCGGGCGGCAAGAATTGCGCAGGGTTTCATCCCCTTCATTTTCACTGACCGGGAGCAAAGCCGCCGGGTGAAAATGCCCGTCCTTCCAAAACGGCAGAGTGTCCGCAGATGCTTTGTCGGGAGGACGGCGTATCAGCCGTCCGCTTTGGAAGAGGGATTCCGGTAGACTTTGATCAGCGCCTGGGTGCCCAGGTCGCCCAGGCCGTCCTTCTCCATCCTGATGTAATGTTTCAGCGTCCTTTTCAGGACGGGCAGTTTCAGTCCTTTCCCCTCCGATTCCTCCAGGGCGATGCGCAGGTCCTTGACGAAATGCTTGATATAGAAACCCGGCCTGTCGTCGCCGGAGACCATCCTGGCGCCGTTGTTGCTCAGCTGCCAGGAACCCGCGGCGCCGGCGGAGATGGCGCTCATCACCTGGTTCAGGTCCAGCCCGTTGACCTCGGCATAGCGGATGGCTTCGGCGACGCCGGACACAGCGCCCGCGATGGCGATCTGGTTGGCCATCTTGGCGTGCTGCCCGCTGCCGTCGGGGCCTTGGTATACGATGTTCCTGCCCATGAGCTGAAACAGCGGCAGCGCGGCCGTGAAATCTTCCTCATTCCCTCCGGCCATGACAGTGAGCGCGGCATCCCTCGCGCCGCTGTCTCCGCCGGATACCGGCGCGTCCAGCGGGCGCAGCCCGCGCGCCCTGGCAAGAACCGCGATATGCCGCCACAGCACCGGGCTGGTGGTCGTCATATCGATCACCAGAGCGCCCTTCTTCGCGCTGTCCAGGATACCGCCCCGGCTCAGGTACACCTCTTCCACGTCCCTGGGAAAACCCACCATGGTGATGACGGCGCCGCAGTCCGCCGCGCAGCCGGCGATGCTGTCATACAGCTGAGCGCCTTCCTCAACCAGCGGCGCGGCTTTTTCAGCCGTTCGGGTGTAGACCTTCAGGCTGTGCCCGCCTTTCATCAGATTGCGCGCCATGGACAGGCCCATGACGCCGATCCCGATAAACGCAACGGTCATGTTTCCTCCTCCGATAAAACCTGGTCTTCCCCTCTGCTGCCGGGAAAGCCGGGGTCAAACACCGGGGATCCGGCCGCGCCGCCTTCCGGCTCCGGGAGCCCGCCCGAGCGGTAGGCGGCGATCAGCGCCTGCAGGTCGTCGATCTGCCTGGCCATGTCCCTGCCCGCGTCTGTTTCCGCCACCGGCCGGCGGTAGGGCAGCCTTTCCACCACCTGCAGGACGGGACTGTCAAACAGCTCGCTCTCCAGGTCATCCCACACCGGGTGCTGGGCCAGGGCGAAGGAGTGGGAGTTATAGATCAGGGTATAGCCGCCGATGCCGGTGGTCCCCTGGTAGGCCTTGGACATGCCCCCGTCGATCATGAACAGGCGGCCGCCGCCTTTCACCGGGCTTTCGCCATGCTTGAGCCGGACCGGGACGTGCCCGTTGACGATGCGGCCTTTTTCCGGGTCCAGACCGAAGGCGGAGAGGATCTTCCGGCAGGCCTCCGCCTCCTCCACGTGGCGGTAATAGGGGTTCATGGTTTCCCGGTGGGTGGCCTTGTCCGACAGGAGCGCGCGCTCAAACGTGGCCATGCGGTCCTTTCCGAAGACGGGCGACACCGGACCGCACCAAAGGTACCAGAGGAAATCCCGCGCGGCGACCTGTTCGGGGCTGTCATACTCGGCATAGAAGGCCTGGCGCACCTTGGCGTCGATCCACTCAAACAGCGACGCGCCGCTGCAGGTGCTGCCCCCCAGTTCGACCCGGGCGAACTCCCCGTCCTCATTCATCGGCATGCACCCGTGATAGAGGAGGAGCCCGTTGTGTTTCAGGTACAGGCTCCCGTGGCTGAGCAGGAAGCGCATGTGCTCCTGCAGCCGGCTGCCGTGGCGGAAGGAGGCGGTGAGCGATTTCATCAGGTCTTCCTCGCCCTGTGAAAGGGCAAGGGGGTCTTCCGGGTCCACGGTGGGGAAATGGCTGTCCCTGAGCGGGTGATCCGTATCCCCGATGCGGACTGAGCCGCCGGTGAAGTCGACGCGGCTGAGCAGGTCCCGGTCCGCCATGCCGTACTCGGGCCGCCTCCTGAGCAGCTGTCCCTCCAGCTTGAACTGGATGACCGCCATAGCTTTCTGCATCTTTGCGCCCAGCTCCGCTTCCACCGTGTCAAAGAGGTTGACGTTGAACTCGTCCTTGGGGAGGAACGCCAGGCAGGGGTCATCCCTGTACGCGGTTTCCGCGAAGGTCGACAGGGGGCGCAGGTTGATGCCGTAGCCGTCCTCCAGCAGGTCGAAGGTGTTGTAGCTGATCCCCTGGCGCACGACGCTGGCGATGAGGGCGGGATTGCCCATCGCCGCACCCAGCCAGTGAAGGTCATGGTTCCCCCAGGTGATGTCCACCTCCGGGAAGTCCATCAGCGCGTCCATGATGAGGTCCGGATGGGCGCCCCGGTCAAAAATGTCGCCGATGATGTGCAGCTGTGCCACGCACAGTTTTCGGATGACGTCGCACAGGGCCCTGATGAAGGCGCCGGCAATGCCGGTCTCCAGGATCGCGCGGATGACCGCATAATGGTAGTTGAGCCGGCTTTCATCCTCGTCCTTGTAGCAAAGCTCGTCGATCGCGCCGCGGAAATCCTCCGGGATCATCCTTCGGGTCATGGAGCGGGTGTATTTGGCGGACACGGCCTTGAACACGGCGATCAGGCGCGTGATGCTCTGCCGGTACCATTCCCCGGCGGGGGGACCATCCTTCTGTATCCTTCTGAGGATGGCCTCCGGCTCATAGATCAGCTGGGCCAGCCTGTCGCGTTCCTCCCGGTCAAGCGCGGAGGCGAAGAGCGTCTCGATCTTGTCCCGGATGGTGCCTGACGCGCTTTTGAGCATGCGCAGAAAGCCCCTGTGCTCGCCGTGCAGGTCGGAGAAGAAGTATTCTGTGCCCTTGGGGAGCCGCATCCAGGTTTTCAGGCTGACGATCCTCGCAGCCGCCGCCTTCCGGGAGGGGTATTCCCGTGAGAGCAGCTCAAGATACCGACGGCTCACGCTCTTCTCCGGTCCGCCGGGGGTGTCTGTCATCCTATTCGCCTCCTGTCTGGGATAAGAGGCAGCTGTCGGCGGCCTCATTTCAGCGGCTGCGGGCTTTCCGGTCAAACCGGGAGCGGACAGGCTACCTGCGCACCGCCTCCGGGCTGTACATCCGGGTCTGGGTCTCCTTCCCGGCGATGCCGTCTTCCTTCAGGCCGTTGTTCGCCTGGAAGGCCTTGACCGCGGCTTCGGTCGCGGAACCGAAGTCCCCGTCGTTGCTGCCCGCGCTGAGGTAGCCAAGCTCGATCAGCTTCAGCTGCAGCCGGACTACGTCCTCGCCTTTGCTGCCTTTTTTCAGGCTTACGATGTTTTCAGGCAGCGGCTGGGGTGAAGGCGTCGGCGTCGGCGTGGGGACCGGCGTTGGGGTCGGGACAGGCGAGGGGGTGGGGGTGGGCGTGGGCAGCGTCTCCAGCGCGTCGATCACGGTGGCAAAGGTGGCCTCCGGCGTAGGGGTCGCCTGGGGCGTTAAGGGGCTTTCGGGGCGGTAGAAGAGGAAGAAGAGCGCGGCCGCGAGCAGGATGGCCAGGAGGGAAAGCAGCAGGATGCGCCGCTGCGCCGCGTTCATGGGCTGCCTTTGCTGCATAAGGTTTCCTCGCTTGTTCTGTCTGCCGGGCGATCTGCGCCGTCCCGGTCTCAAACGCCGGCGCTTTCCAACAGCTTTTTCTGTTCGTCAACGGCAAGGGCTTGGATGACCGGGTCCAGGTCGCCGTCCATGATGGTATCGATCTGGTAGAGCGTCAGCCCGATCCGGTGATCGGTGACGCGGCCCTGGGGGAAATTGTAGGTGCGGATGCGCTCGCTGCGGTCGCCCGTCCCCACCTGGCCTCGGCGGTTGTCCGCGTAGGCCTGGCCGCGCTGGGCGCGTGCCTGAGCCAGTCGCCGCAGAATCTCGACGCT
>CAZVSG010000020.1:0-26226 GCA_964629345.1 uncultured Christensenella sp.
GCCTTGACCGCGCGATTCCGGGGAGTGTTGACAGCAGGCACACATTGACCACAGGAACAGGACCTTCTTGTGTCAAGGGGAGCGTGCGGAACGTCTGCAGAGATTCATGCAGAAAGATAAGGATACGGTCAAGATCAGAACATGAAACGGAGAAGACAGCTTTGACAGAGAGACGGGTCTGCCGCTTATACACAGAAGAGTTTAAAAACGGGTCGGCCTGCTGAAAAATGGCAGGCCGCGCAGCGGGAGCACAGGGCGGCCTCTCTCCATGCTCCTCCTTCTTGACAGGATCACGGCAGTGTCCTTATCATCAGGCCGGAAGCTGGACGGAAGCGCGGATGGACACCGGGCCGCGCAGGCCCAGTAATGGAAGAATTGGAGACAAATAGGAAAGGCGGCTTTGGACATGAGGAAGCGTTGCGTTGCCCTGCTGCTGTCCCTCACGATGGCGCTGGGCCTTTTGGGCTTTTGCGCGGCGGAGACCGCCCCGGGCAGGCTGGTGATCCTGCATACAAACGACATGCACGGCCGCGCCGCGGCCAACGCAGCGGACGGTTTCCTCGGCTACGCGGCCATCGCCCAATACAGGAAGGACCTTGAGGCGGCGGGCGATTCGGTCCTGCTGCTGGACGCGGGGGATGCCTCGCAGGGGACTCCCCTGGTCAACCTCGGCTTTGGCAGGAACGCGGTCCTGTTCATGAACGCGGCGGGTTATGACGCGATGGCGCCGGGCAACCATGAGTTTGACTGGGGCGTTGACAACCTCAGGCAGCTGGCGGGTATCGCAGAGTTCCCTCTTCTGTCTGCCAATATCACCAACCGTATCGGTGGGGAGGTCACTTTCCAGGCCAATAAACTGTTTAAAATGCCCAACGGCATGAAGGTCGGCGTGTTCGGCCTGACCACGCCCGAAACCCTCACCAAGGCCCATCCGGACAAAGTGAGGGGCATCAACTTCCCGCAGGGGGAGGCGCTGTACGCCGTGGCACAGGCGCAGGTGGATGGGCTGAAGGCCGCGGGGGCGGACATCGTTGTTTTGCTGAGTCACCTGGGCGCGGACCCGGAGAGCGCACCCAACCGTTCTACTGACCTGTTGGAGAAGGTGACAGGCATCGACCTGTGCATCGACGGGCACAGCCACACGGTCATCGAGAAAGGCCAAATGGCTGGAAAGACCCTGCTGGTCAGCACCGGTGAAAACGGAAGGAACCTGGGCGTAGTCACCTATGACGGAGAAAAATTCACGGCCTCCCTGTTCAGCAGTTTAAATCTTGGCGGAACGACTGAATATGACGGCGTGCTTTACAGCGGACTGCTGGTCGCCAAACTGGACCGGGAAGTCTATGAACTGGTCAGCAAGACGGATACGGCCATCAAAGAGGAACTGTCCAAGCCGTTTGCCAGGACGGACGTGCTGCTCAACGGTGAACGCGATCCCGGCAACCGCACGGAGGAGACCAACCTGGGCGATTACGCGGCAGACGCCATCCTGTGGGCCGCGCGGCAGGCAGTGGGCGAGAAGGTCAGCGCAGCCCTCACAAACGGCGGCGGCATCCGGGCCGGCATCGACATCGGCGAGATCAACATGAACGATATGAAGACCGTGTTCCCCTTCGGAAACGAAGTAACCGTGCTGGACGTGACAGGCGCTGAGCTGTTGGAAGCGCTGGAAGCGGCCACCTGCTTTACGCCCAAGGCCATCGGCGCTTTCCCGCAGGTGTCCGGGATCGTGTTCACCGTCAATACCGCCGTGCCGTATGAAGGGAATGAAAAGTATCCCGACTCCACCTACTTCAGGCCCGCGAAGCCCGGCAGCCGCGTGACCGTCGAGTCTGTCGGCGGCATGCCGTTTGACCTTGAGGCCATCTACACTCTCGCCACCAACGACTTTACGGCGGCGGGAGGCGATACTTACTACGCTTTCCGCTACCCCAACGCCACCGGCGGGTATCCAACCGGCGTCGCGCTGGAAGACGCCCTGGTGAACTATACGACCGCCGTCCTGGACGGCGTGGTCGGGGAGCAGTACGCGCTTCCGCAGGGGCGCATCACCGTCATCAAATAATGCAGACGATGCGCATCCGTATGGAGCAGGCGCGGTCAGGACTGGACCGCGCCTGTTCCCCAATATACGGCCAATTCAAATCTGCAGCGCCTGAACCTCATGACAAATGATCCGGCACATCGCAGGCTGCCTTTGATTCCGGGGCCCGGGGACGCAGTCCCCGGGTATCCTCAGGGAAACTCAGGGAAAGCTGAGCCCCTTCCGCCGCTTCGTTCACAGCAAAGCGGGCCGCTCCCGCGGCCCGCATGATATCAGTCAGTAAACCTATTTCGCCAGTTCCACGCTTCGGGTCTCGCGGATGACGTTCACACGGATCTGGCCCGGGAACTCCATCTCGTTTTCGATGCGCCTGGCGACTTCCTTGGCCATCACGCGGACGCCCTCGTCGTTGACGTCCTCAGGCTTGACCATGATGCGTACCTCGCGGCCGGACTGGATGGCGAAGCTCTTCTCCACCCCGGTGAAGGAATTGGCGATCTCCTCCAGTTTGGCCAGGCGCTTGATGTAATTCTCCAGCATCTCGCGACGGGCGCCGGGGCGGGCCGCCGAGATGGCGTCCGCCGCCTGCACCAGCACCGCTTCGACGGTCTGCGGCTCCACGTCGTTGTGGTGGGCCAGGATGGCGTGGATGACCTCGGGATTCTCCCGGTACTTGCGGGCCATTTCCCCGCCCAGCTCGGTGTGGGTGCCCTCCTGCTCCCGGTCGATCGCCTTGCCCAGGTCGTGCAGCAGCCCCGCGCGCTTGGCCAGCTGGACGTCCGCGCCGATCTCCGCCGCCATCAGGCCCGCCAGGTGGGCGACCTCGATGGAGTGTTTCAGCACGTTCTGCCCGTAGCTGGTGCGGTAGCGCATGCGGCCCAGCAGCTTGACGATCTCCGGATGGATGCCGTGCTGGCCGGTTTCAAACACCGCCTGCTCCCCGGCCTCCTTGATCTGCTCGTCGATCTCCTTCCTGGCTTTCTCCACCACTTCCTCGATGCGCGCCGGGTGGATGCGCCCGTCAGAGAGCAGCTTCTCGATGGCGATCCGGGCGGTCTCGCGCCGGATCGGGTCAAAGGCGGAGATGATGACCGCCTCGGGGGTGTCGTCGATGATCAGGTCCACGCCCGTGGCCTGTTCCAGGGCCCTGATGTTGCGGCCCTCACGGCCGATGATGCGGCCCTTCATGTCGTCGTTGGGCAGGGAGATGACCGAGACCGTGGTCTCCGCCACGTGGTCGGAGGCGCAGCGCTGGATGGCCATGGTGATGATGTTGCGCGCCTTCTTGTTCGCTTCCTCCTTCGCGTTGCTCTCCACGTCCCGCACCAGGGCCGCGGCATCGTGGTAGGCTTCCTTTTCGACCCGGGCGATGATGGCCTGGGTGGCCTCGTCGGCGGTCAGGCCCGCGATGCGTTCCAGTTCGCCCAGCTGCCTGTCCTTCATGGCTTCCGCTTCCTGCAGCCGGGTCTGGATCTCCTCAGCCTTCTGGTTCATGCGCTCCTCGCGCTTTTCCAGGTTGTCCAGTTTCCGGTCCAGCATCTCCTCACGCTGGGCGATCCGGCGCTCACCGCGCTGCTGCTCCGCCCGGCGGTCGTATATTTCCTTGTCCAGTTCGGTTTTCAGCCGGAGGACCTCTTCCTTGGCCTCCAGGATGGTTTCCTTCTTCTTCTCTTCAGCTTTCCGCGTGGCATCGTCCAGCAGTTCCTTGGCGTACACCTCGGCCCGCCCGACTCTCTTCTCCAGCGTGTTCCTGCAGTAGCTGAACCCCCCGAACGCACCGGCGCAGAGGGCGGCCAGCGCGATCAGGATCCAGGCAATGGTCGGCATCATTTCCTCCTTTTTGAGTACTCTCATACATCATTTTATTGCTGTCCGGTTTAACAAAAAAGGCCGCGGGAAAAACCCGTACGGCCAGTCGCTGAACGATGACAAGCAGCATTTCAACAGTTGTTGCCACAACCGTATGTACAAGGCGGGTAACCATTCCCGCAAAGCAAAAAAGAAAGCTTCCTGTGTATCTAAACAGCATTTCCGAAGACTTCTCCCCGGTAAAAGCCGGACAGACGCATTTTAGCAAAATGGCGGTTTCCTTGTCAAGTGGTCCAAAACATCCATCCGCATGCCGCCGCGCTACAGCAGCACGACGCCGGCCTCCCGGCAGGCCTGTTTCGTCTTCTCATCCCAGAAGGAGGACTGCACCTCACCGATGTGCGCCTTGCCCATCAGCAGCATGCACATCCTGCTCTGCCCAATGCCTCCGCCCATCGTAAAGGGCAGTTCGCCCCTGAGCAGCGCCCGGTGGAAGGGCAGGCTGCGCCGGTTCTCGCACCCGGACAGGGCCAGCTGCCGCTTCAGGGATTCCGGCGACACGCGCACCCCCATGCTGGACAGTTCCATCCCGATCCCCAGCAGGTCGTCCCAGAAGAAGATGTCGCCGTTGAGCTCCCAGTCGTCATAGTCCGGCGCACGGCCGTCGTGCCTCCCGCCGGACCTCAGCTTCTCCCGCTCCCGAGGGGTCAGCTCCGGCCAGAGGTCCTCCAGTTCCTGTGTGGTCACAAACGCCATGTCATGCTTGAACTTCATCGGCAGGCGGGGGTACTTCCACTTCAGCAGGTCATAGGTGCAGATGATCGCGGTGACGATGTTCTGCATCGCGTGGGTGAGGGTGTCCAGCGTGCGGTCCTCCTCCCGGATGACCTTCTCCCAGTCCCACTGGTCGACGTAGATGGAGTGCAGGCTGTCCAGCTGCTCGTCCCGCCTGATGGCGTTCATGTCGGTATAGAGCCCCTCGCCCACGGGGAAGCCGTACTGACAGAGGGCCTGGCGCTTCCACTTGGCCAGGGAGTGCACCACCTGCACCTCCTCCCCCGTGTCGCTCACCTCAAAGCTAACAGGCCGCTCCACCCCGTTGAGGTCGTCGTTCAGCCCGCTGCCGGAGGGGACGAACAGCGGCGCGGACACGCGCTTGAGGTTGAGCGCCTTGGCCAGGAAACCGGAGAAGGTGTCCTTCACCAGCGCGATGGCCTCCTGCGTCTCATACAGGTTCAGCAGGGGCTGGTAATTCTTCGGGATGTGCAGTCTGTTCAAGGGAGATCCTCCAGTCCGCAGAATTTGAACCAGTGTAAGAAAGAGACGCGTTCCTGTCAAAGACACGCCTGTCTTTTTAGTGTCCTGCTTCTGTTGGGATTGTTCACGGCCTTTGGATCGACCGATCCTTTTTAACGGATGACAGAATCACTTTCTGCCCGGATGCCTGACGAATGAGCAAATGCAATGAGAGGCTGAGCCATTTCCTGTCTCCGCCAAGCTGATTGAGTCAGGGCCGACTCACCCAGCTGCCGCTGCGGTCGATGGCCTCCAGGATCTCCTGCGTCTGCAGGGCGGACGCGCCGGTGGCGTCCAAATCATCCCGGCCCAGCAGGGTGTTGACGATCCTTTCGATCAGCGGCTGCTGGACGTGCTCCGGGCGCGGAAAATCGATGGGCTCCGTCAGCCCGTCGTGCTCCCAGAGCAGCGGCTCATAGCCCATGATGGACAGGGTCAGGCTGCCGCGGCTGCCGGAGACCCACAGGCGGTCAATGGACTGGGCGGCGGAAAACGACAGCTGCACCGTCCCCTGCACGCCGGAAACGAAGCGCATCAAGGCGCTGCTGAGGTCCTCCGTGTCCCTCGCGCGGCTGAGGTTGGCGGATCGCCCGATGACCTCCTCCGGCTCCCCCAGCAGGAAGATGATGCTGTCGATCATGTGGGATCCGATGTCATACAGCAGCCCGCCCCCCGCCTTCTCGCGGGAAAGCAGCCAGGGCCGGGCGGGGTCGTCCTCCGGCACCGGGCAGGCGAAAAGGTACTGGAAGGAACGCACTTCCCCCAGCGCGCCGCCCTGGATCAGATCCCTCGCCTTCAGGAAGCGGGGCTGCGCCCGCCTGTAATAGGCAACAAACAGCGGCACGCCCGCCTCGCGGCAGGCGCGGACCATGCCTTCCGCCTCCGGCACTGTGCGCGCCATCGGCTTTTCCACGTACACGGCCTTGCCGTACCGGGCGGCTTCCAGGGCATAAAAGGCGTGGCTGTCCGGCGGTGTGGCGATGTACACCGCGTCGATGTCCGGGTCCTCCAGAACGTCCTCATACCGGGTGGTGAACTTTGAAACCCCGTGCCGGCGAGCGTAGTCCTCCAGCTTTTCCCGGTCCCTTCGCATCACAAGATCCAGGGAGGAACCCGGCACCTTCTGAAGCGCTGGGGCGCTTTTTTTTTCCGTGACGCTGCCCGCGCCGATCATCCCGAAACGGACGATTTTCATCATTCCCCTCCTATGCTGTACGTTTTCAATGCTTGATCCCAGGAAGCGCCGTGGTGCCGGGGTTCATTTCGCGCACAGGCAGAACGGGTGGCCCTCCGGGTCGAACATCGTGACAAAGCGGTCGCCGCCGTACTGGCTGCCCGCCCTGACCGCGCCGATCCTCTCCGCCTCGGCCACGGCGGAGGGCAGATCGTCGACCTGAAAGTCAAAGTGCATCTGCTTCTGCTGTCTTCCCGGCTCCTCCGGCCACACGGGCGGAACGTAACCAAAATCTTCCGCCTGGTCAAACAGGAAGACGACACCCTCCGGGCCGCGCAGCGCCGGGCAGCCGTACATCTCGCGCTTTTCCCAGCAGAGGAGCCCGGCGTAGAAATCCCGCAGTTTCACGGCGTCCCTGCAGTCGATCCCGATGTTGCCAAGACAGATCCCCCTGATCAAAATGAACACCCCTTTTCAGCGTCGTTCTCCCGGTGACCCCGCTGCCTTCATTGTATCACACGTCCATTGACGCCCGCGTCAGTCATCTTTCCATCTCTCCGCCAACGGACTGGTATCCCTGTATTTTCTTCCGGGGGGACCCGTGGTATGCTGTAACTGTTTTCAGCGCTGGCGATACAGACACATGAAAGGACAGAAAAAATGAAGAACTGGAAGAAGCTGGCATTGTGCGTTCTGATGCTTGTGCTCGCGGCGATGCTGTCCGGCTGCGTGCCCGGCGACGGCGCGAACACCCTGGAGAAACCGGCGGGGTTCTTCTCCGGCGTCTGGCACGGATGGATCGCGCCGGTCACGCTGATCTGGTCCCTGTTTGACGGGGACATCGGCATCTACGAGGTGTTCAACAAGGGGTTCTGGTACGACTTGGGCTTCTATATGGCGATCATCAGCGGGTTCGGCGGCCTGACCCTGTCCCGCAGAAGGAAGAACCGCAAGGAAAGCTAAAGCGGGAACGGCTGAAGAACGCAGGGAGGATCTCCGGTCTCTGAAAGCCTGGGGGAGAAAGGGCAGGGAAACCGCCTGTGCGCGGCCATCGGCTTGCCGCGCGTCTTCTTCACCCGCAGGCTTGCGAATGCTTTGGTCGGCGGCATAAAGGTGTCGCCTGTTGTCCTGTCCAATCAAATAAGGACACGGGTATGATCCAGCCGCAGGGAAACGGGGGGGATGCTGGATGCCGGAAAAGTCGCTGGACCTGTCAAAAACGATCCATGAACTCTGCCGGGAGGACCCGGCCGTCGCGGATGTGATGAAAGAAGCCGGGTTCACGGAAATTGCCAACCCCATCATGCTGAGCACCGCCGGGCGGGTGATGACCATCCCAAAGGGCGCCAGGATGCGGGGCATCCCCCTGGAGACAGTATTGGAGCTGTTCAGGCTCAGGGGATACAGCGCCGTGAACCTGCCAGAGGAAACCTGAGCCGGTCAGCGGCGCATCGACGCGCAGGCCCTGCCGGCTTTTCCACCATCGTCCGATTTCTGAATGCGCCCGATCGGATGGAAGCGGGCGTTGCCGTTCCGGCCGGGCCAAAGCCAAGGTCCCGGGCTTCAGGTGGCCTGTCCGTTCCGCAGCGCTTTGCGCTCCTGCTTGTTCCGGTACATCGCCCGGTCTGCGGCCGCAAAGAACGACGAGTCGGTATCTTCCCCGGTATAAATGGCGTGGCCCATGCTGGGCATAAGGAGATAGCCCGACTGACGCTGCCCGTTGAACGCGAGGGCTGAAGCGGAGACCGCGTCCATCAGCTCGATGACCTCGCCTGTATCCGACCGTTCCCCCAGGATGATGAACTCATCGCCGCCCATCCTTGCGATCACGTCGTCACTCCCCTTACAGGCCTGCCGGAGGATCCCTGACAGCTTTCTCAGCGCGTCGTCCCCTGCGGCGTGGCCGTATCGGTCGTTGATGCACTTGAAATCATCCAGGTCGATCATGACCGCGAACAGCTGCTGCTCCGGCCGGCGCATCTTCAGTTTCCTCCGGAAATGCTCATCCAGCCAGCGCCGGTTGTACAGGCCCGTCAGGAAGTCCGTATAGATCTCCGCATTCTGGATGTTGATGTAAATGCTGGCAAACGCGATCATGGAGCACACCCAGATAATGGAAACGCCGTAGAACAGGATCTGGACCACGGAGGCCAGAATGATCCCGACGGGGAACAGCACCAGGTGGACGTTGATCGTCCTGTTCTCTTCCCACCCGTTGACCCGGATGTCCTGCAGGGACATTAAAAAGGAAAGCGCCAGATAGAACAGCGCGCTGACCGCCATCACCCAGAAATAGGGCCCCCTGGAATAGGTGTTGTTCCCGTCCACCATAAACAGCCAGCCGGTGAAAAGGCTCACGATGCTCAGGACCGCGCTGAGGGCGCAGGGGATGGCATACAGCCGGGCGCGCCGCTTGAGGTCTTTCCTGCTCTCATGGATCTTGTAGTCCGTGTACAGCAGCCACAGGAAGCAGATCAGCGGATTCCCGATATAATACAGCAGGGTCACACAGCGCATCAGGGCCTCCGACAGGGGAAAGCGCGTCCCGTCAAGCAGCCACATCCCGGTATCCAGCAGGAAGATCAGGATGTTCATCCCCATTAACGCCTTGAAGATCGTCTGGTCAAGCGGCATGTTCCTGTGGCCGTTCCGGTTCATGTTGTTCAGGAACAGCAGCAGCAGCACGATCCCCGCCGCGTTGATCTGCGCGTACATCAGGGTGTTCAGCCAGCCCAATCCGTCATCCCCCTTTACCGCTTCATTCCCTGCGCCTGTGCCTACGAATACTGCCGGTGTGATCAAATTTGAATATCTGTCCTGCTCCGATCAGCCGGGATAACCCTGATCGGGAACCGGCAGGATACAGTTCCCGGGTTTTCCAGAACATTGGGCAATCATTTTATACCGGATGGATCCCCTTTTGTAAAGCATGAAACAAGCGCACTGGGAAGGCTTCCCTGTGCGCTTGTTCAACTGGTCATGCATTACTTTGCTGGCTTGAAAATTGCGTCGATCGAATAGGCGCCATCGACTGTGAAGTAGACTACGTGCGACGTTGGCTGATCCCATCCTCCCTTGTTCTCCTGGAACACCCTCCAGTATTCGAATTGATAACCGTCCCTTGGCAAAGCGGCAAGCAGGATCATCGATCCGGCGGGAACGTTCATTTCCTTGCTGAATTCATAAGGATGGCAGAACAGGGTGCCGTATTCGCCGTCCACGCTCAGGGGATCGCGTTCATAAACGCCGACGTTATACGTCTCTGACTCGCTGCCGGACTGCACGATCTTGGGATTGCTCCTGAGCCACAGATCGTACACCGAGTCGACGCCAATGTAAGCGTACACCGCCTTTGCAGTAAAGTCGTCAATGAGCTCGGTTTCCGCAATATAATGGGTTACATCGTTCTCCAATTGCTGCCGAAAAACCGGCGCCGTTTGATTCGGACCGATTACTTGATCCAATTCCCAGCCCAGAAACACCCATCCTGGATTTATTGTTGCATCCAACTTCACAAACCACGGACCCGGATCATCCGGACGGCTATCCGAACGGGTTTCATACCAGACAGCACTGAACGCCTCCCCTGGCGGAAGGGCGGCTTCGGGATAGTCACCAAGCGGAACGATCTCCACCTGCACTTTGTAGGCATAACCGACAGATGTCATGCATAGGGATAACAATACAAGCAGAAAAATGAACAGGGCTCTGCTTTTGTGTGCTGCCAAAGTCAACTCATGCATCATGGTTGCCTCCCTTTATTGAATTGTTTCAGCAATCGGTCATATTGTCTGTTTTGAATCAGCCCGTTTTGGCGGCTCCGGCGGATCGGAGCGAAGCTTGTTCCTGCTCCCTTGGCTACAACCTAACACGGCGGGTGCCGACAGTCAAGGGAAGAGCGCAGCGATCTGGACACAGCGGGGCGGTTCTCATGCGTTTTCCTTGATTCCGTTGGCTTTTTGTCAGGACAAGGAACAGTGCTCCATTCTCAAGGAACGTGCCACAAAAAACAAGCTGACAAGGACAGGATTCTCAACTAAAACTCAGAGAACCCTCCCCTCGTATTATAGAATCGTAGCTGAAAGCCCTTCACCAGGATTTGAATGCTACAATGCTTGGGATGGTGTGGATTGGTTTGTGTCCTCTACCACTCGATGGTTGAACATAGGCTTCGGCTCCTGCCGCTTTCAGTCATCTTCGCTCAGTAGTAATTGGGGTCCTCAGGGTAATTGTCCTGGCTGTCCGGATGCCCGTCCCCGTCCGTATCCGTTTCGCCGCCTCCGGGGATCGTGTAGCTGGCTGAAAGGAACATGGGGTTGAAGGTGTTCGCCCAGACAGCGGCGAACTCCGCCTCCGGCGCGGTATAGGCGGTCCATGAGGCGGACACGCTCCCGCTGATCCCCGGGACCCCGTATCCGGTGAAGTCCCGCCAGGCAAGGAAGGACAGCTCCATGAGCGTGAACATCCGCCCCGCCTGCGGATGCCGCCAGCGGATAAACCAGACCTGGGCGATGCCCTCAGGCGGGGTGAGCGTGAGGTTGGGGAAGATGTTCTTCTGGAAGGTCCCCGCCACCTCAGGGGCCGTCTCCCCCGCCACGCGGCTGAATACCCACGCGCCGAGCTGGTCATGGGTGTACGGCTGGTTGAACTGCCGGACCTGGGCAAAGTCGAAGAAAGCCAGCCGCCGGGAGTCACACGCCATGAAGGAATAGGCGTCCCCGCTGAGCACCGTCCAGTCGGGGGGATATTGGTAGGACCAGTCGCCCCCAACATACGTCAGCCAGCCTGCCACGGGAACGATCGGCTTGAGCGCTGCCGGATCCGAATTCTGGTAACTCCGCTGGAACGCGGCCATCCACTCCTTTAGGTCAGCGGGCATCGCCTGCGCGGTTTCGGCTGAGGGCGAAACGGGCAGCAGGAGAAAAACGATGAGCAGGACAGACAAGCAGCGCTTCATCATCACGTCCTCCCTGGCACGTCAGCATATCGCTCTGTCGGGTTCGTCTGCGGTTTGGCGGCAGTCAGTCGTCGTCAGGATGTTCAGTCAGGGCCATCATAATCGCGCGGGTTAGGGGCGTCAAGCAAGCTGTGATGTCCGGCATTGGGGTATTTCCCAGCGGATCAAAAGAACCTCAATGACAGCCGTGACCGCGCTGACATTATAAATCGGTGCCGCCGGGAGGCCTGTCCGGGGCCGTTGACGTCCTATCCAATTTTAATATAAGCGGTCGGAATGTTCTAATTCTTCAGCAGGAAAAGTGACAGGGGGATAGAACACGGGGAACCGTCCCTGCGTTCTCCCTACTCTGGCCGCATCGCGTCCACCAGCGCGCCTGTCGCGTCTTCGCCATACTCCCAGACAAACAGACCCATCAGTCCCCGCTCCCTCGCATAGGCGCTTTTTTGTGCGATGGAGCGCGCGTCGTCATAAGTGATGAAAGCCCTGCCGTCTGAGAAGTAGGGGGCCTGCGACGCAAAATCATACTTTTCGGCGTCCGGTTTTTTCCTGATCAGTTCAGCGATGTCCGAATAGGTGAGCCTGGCCATGTTCCTCGCGGGCTGACCAAGGGGGTCCGGAAGCTTTGTATTCCAGCGATAGCCGAAAAACGCCGCGCCGATCATGATCTTGCCCGCGGGAATGCCGGCGCTGACGTACGCCCTGACGCCCCCGTCAGCTGATAGCGCGGAGGGATCGGAGGAATAGAGCGCGGTGTGGTGGGACGCCGTATCCGACTGGTTCAGATTGTACGTCATCAGGTTGACCTGATCGACGATGGCGCCAATCCTGCCGACCTCCAGGTTGGGGATCAGGGAAGGCTCCCCGCTGATGGCGATGCACAGCCTCCGGGGCATGGCGTCCGCGGCTGTGAGCGCGTCCAGCCCGCTGCGCAGGGCCTGCAGCAGCAGGGTATAGTTCTGTCTGTCGTTCGGGCTGCTTTTGATGCCCGCGGCGGAAGAGCCCGGATACTCCCAATCGATGTCGACCCCTTTGAACCCATGCTCCTGCATCAGGGCCAGCACGTCGCCCACGAACGCCGCGCGGCCCTGCTCCGTGGCCGCGGCCTGGGAGAACCCGTCCGCGCCCCAGCCGCCGACCGACAGGATGGGCGTGATGCCCGGGTGTTTCTGTATGTATGACTGGAAACTTTTGAAGTTCTTCCAGTGGGAGACGGACACGCGGCCCCTGCGGATCAGCGCGAAGGAGTAGAACATCTGGTCGATCTTCGCCGCGTCCTCATCCCGGTATTCCGTTTTATGGCCGTCGTAGATGTATACGGCGGTGAGCGTGCCGGCGCTGCCGGCGCGCGCGCCCAGTATGCCCGGCCCCGCTGCAGGGCCTGCAGTTCCAAACAAGGCCAGCAGCACAGTGACCAAAAGGAACGCCCGAAAACGGGGCGGATGATTGCCGCTCAGCAAGGTCTTTGATCCCTCCTTTGGTTCGTGTGATTTCGGCTGGATTTCACTATAGAACAGGGAAGGCCGCAAAGCAAGCGGCCGCGCGGTCCGGTCCGCCTTCATGCCTCGCAGCCTGGTTTGCCTTTGAGACAAATGGAACGGTTCTCCTTATGGTCATTGATTCCGCTGGTTTCTTGTCCATGACATGGAACAAGGGTCCAAAGATCCCTGCACCTGGAAACGGAAACAAACCGATCAGGACAGGAAGATCTGCGAAAGCTGAAACCGTCCCCCGCATTCCCCGGGAAGCTCGAAACGCGAAGCGCTTCAAGAAGACAAGGAGAACCACCCCCTGTGTTCCGCTTCCGGCGCTTTGACTACTGCTGATCGCTGCCCGACAGGAAGGGGAGAAAAAAGTCGACGGCGTTTGTGATCATGTGGCCGCAGTTCTTCAGCAGACGGATTTGGGCTTGCGGGACCAGACGGGAAAGCCTGCCCGCCGACTGCGGCGCGTCGATGATGGGGTCCTCCTCACCGCCGATGAAGAGGACCGGCATGTTCAGCCTCATCAGCTGCCCTTCCGAAAACACCGGCAGATTTTGGACCGGGTCATAACTGTCAACGATCAGCTTCATGAAATCCAGCACTTCCCTGGGGATCCCCTGTCCCTCCATGACATCAGGATCGATCGGCGCTGCCTCCCCCGCCTGCCGCGGCCGGACTGCCCTGCCCATGAACTGCGGGCGGATCTCCGCGATCCCGGCGGATGCGATGAGGACCAGTTTTGAGACGCGGTCGGGATCAGAAGCCGCGAATTTGAGCGCCATCCAGCCCCCGAGCGAGTTGCCGATGAGGGCGGCCGTCTTGATGCCGAGCGCGTCCAGCGTCTCCCTCAGCCAATCGGCAAATGCGTCTGTTTCCAGGGCGGGCCTGTATTCCCCGCTGTTCCCCGCTTCGCCCGGGATGTCGGGGGCATAGACAGCGTGCTGGCCGGACAGGGCCATCATCTCAGGGAACCAGAAGGCGCTGTTGCTGCAGGACCCGTGCAGCAGGACGACGGGCGGATTTGTCTCCTGACCGGCCTGAAGGACAAAGGTCTGCCCAAGCGAGGTCTGAACAAACCTCTGCCCGAAAGGAAACCGGCTGAGGATCTGGTGATAGACGGCGCGGAACCTGTCCCGCGCGGCTTCCGACTTGAATACGCTTGTTTTCATGTCATTCCTCCCCCTCTCTTCGCTCTGCAAGCGCCGCGATCGTGTCCATCATGATCGCCATAAAGCGGATAGTGCCCCACAGCGTGACGCGCACCATGTTCTCGCGTTCAATGTACTGGGCCTGCATCTGTGACTGCCCATACTCCGCGGGCTTCGCATTCAGCGCAGCCGTCAGCGTGTTCATCAGATACATGGCGTCCTGCCTGTTGTCCGCATGGATATCGATCACGGACGACGCAGCGCAGGAACGCTCCGTCCTGCCCTCGTTTGCGTGCCCATCATGGTCGTCCTGCTGGACGAACGTGCTCAGGTCATGCCCGGAGATCCGCCAGCCCTTGCCCACCTTGGCCGCGCGCAGCTTGCCCTCCCTGATATACCGCTGGATCGTCTTGGGATGGATGCTGAGCATGCCGGCGATCTGTTCCACAGTGTAGTAGTTTTCGTACATATGAAAGCTCCTTAAAGTTTCTTTATGGAGCATTATAGGGAATAATTGAGAATTGTCAATATGCGCCAGGAAAGCATTTAGCAGAAACACAAGGGTCAATCCTGATATTTTTCTTCAATTCCATTGATCATTCGTCAAAGCAAAGAAAAGGGCTCTCTTCACAAAGAACCGCGCTTGAAAGCAAAACGCTGCGATGAGGAAAGGAAGATGAGCGAAAGGAAAAAACCGTCCCCCCGCATTCATCAGGAAGCTCGAAACGCGAAGCGCTTCAGGAAAAACACAAAGAACCGACCCCTCGCATCAAGAAACATAGGGGGACGGTTCTCTTTGTTTTCTTTGATTCCATTGGTTTTTGATCATGACAAGGGACATTGCTCCTTCCACAAAGAACTGCGCTTGAAAGCAGAAACGCGCGGTTGCGAAGATAATTGAATCAGGCAGTTATTCTGCCCCCCAATCCCTGTCTCTTACTTATGCCTCTTACCCGGTCTTCTCCGCGACGGCTGCGGCTGCTTCTTCTCAAGGGGTTTGTCGCCCCGCAGGGCAAAGAGCTGGTCACGCAGTTTGGCGGCCTGTTCAAAGTCCATGTCCTGCGCGGCTGCCAGCATCCGGTCCTCCAGCGTCGCCATCAGAGCCGCGCGCTCCTCCGGGTCCAGGCTCCGCATCCGCTCGTCGTCTCCGGCCTGCTCGGCGATGGCGATCAGTTCCCGCACCGCGGAAGAAATCGTCTCCGGGGTGATGCCGTTCTGTTGGTTGTAGGCCTCCTGGAGGGCGCGGCGGCGGTTGGTCTCCCCGATGGCGCGCATCATCGATTCCGTCGGCTGGTCCGCATACATGATGACCCGGCCCTCGGTGTTGCGCGCGGCGCGCCCGATGGTCTGCACCAGACTGGTCTCGGACCGCAGGAAACCCTCCTTGTCCGCGTCCAAAATGGCCACCAGCGCCACTTCCGGCAGGTCAAGGCCCTCCCGCAGCAGGTTGATCCCCACCAGAACGTCAAACTGGCCCAGCCGCAGGTCCCGCAGCAGCGCCATGCGCTCCATCGTCTTGATGTCGGAGTGCAGGTAGCGCACCCGCATGCCCATTTCGCGCAGGTAGTCCGCCAGGCGCTCCGCCATGGCCTTGGTCAGCGTGGTCACCAGCACCCGGAAGCCCTTGCCGGTCACCTCCCCGATCTCCCCCGCCAGGTCGTCCACCTGCCCGGTCGCGGGGCGCACGATGATCCGGGGGTCCAGCAGGCCAGTAGGGCGGATGATCTGCTCCACCGTCCTCCCGCTGTGCTCCGCCTCATAGGGGCCGGGGGTGGCAGAAACGTAGATGGTCTGGGGGATGCGCTCCTCAAACTCCTGGAAGGTCAGCGGCCGGTTGTCAAAGGCGGAGGGCAGGCGGAAGCCGTAGTCCACCAGCGCGGTCTTGCGCGCGCGGTCACCGTTGAACATGCCGCGCACCTGCGGCACGGTCACGTGGCTCTCGTCGATGAAACAGAGGAAGTCCCTGGGGAAGTAGTCCAGCAGGGTGAAGGGCGGGTCGCCGGGCTTCCGCCCGTCAAAATAGCGGGAGTAGTTCTCAATCCCGGTCACAAAACCCAATTCCCGCAGCATCTCGATGTCATAGCGCGTGCGCTGGGCGATGCGCTGCGCCTCCAGCAATCGGCCCTCTCCCTCGAAGTAGCGTACCCGCTCCTCCAGGTCCCTCTCCATCTGGAGGATGCCCTTTTCCCGCCCCTCCGGGCTGGTGGCGTAGTGCGTGGCGGGGAAGAGCGCCGCGTGGGTCACCTGGCGGATCATCTTCCCGGTCACCGCCGCGGTCTCGGCCACGCGCTCCACCTGGTCGCCCAGGAACTCCACCCGCAGGCCGTTCTCCGTTTCGCTCACCGGGATGATGTCCACCACGTCGCCGCGCACCCGGAACATCCCGCGGGCCAGGGCGACGTCGTTGCGCTCGTACTGGATGTCCACCAGCATCCGGGCCAGCTTCTCCGGGTCCAGCTTCATCCCGGGCCGCAGGGAGATCATCTGGTCATAGTATTCCTCCGGGTCGCCCATGGAGTAGATGCAGGACACCGAGGCCACGATGATCACGTCCCTGCGCTCCTGCAGCGCCGCGGTGGCGCTGTGGCGCAGGCGGTCGATCTCATCGTTGATGGAGGAATCTTTCTCAATATAGGTATCGCTGGAGGCGATGTAGGCCTCCGGCTGGTAATAATCGTAATAGCTGACGAAGTATTCCACCGCGCTGTCCGGGAAGAAGGCGCGGAACTCCGCGCACAGTTGCGCGGCCAGCGTCTTGTTGTGCGCGATGACCAGGGTGGGCTTCTGCACCTTTTGGATCACGGAGGCCATGGTGAAGGTCTTCCCCGAGCCGGTCACGCCCAGCAGGGTCTGCCCCCTGATGCCGGACAGCACCCCCTCCGCCAGCGCCTGGATCGCCTGGGGCTGGTCCCCCCTGGGGGTGAAGGGCGCGACGAGTTCAAACCGGTCCATCTGTTTTCCTCCCCGGGTCATGCAACCCCCACAGGATGCGGAAAGGCGCTTTCCCTGTGACAGGCCCATTTCATTCCCAATACCGAACATTCTATCGCATTTCGCCTTCCGGTACAAGCACGGCAGGCCGGGGATTGACAGGCATGCCCCGGCACGGTACGCTCCATAAACAGCGCGGCTGGCAAGCGGGCCCCCCGCATGCCGGGGCGGACATCCATCGGAAAGCAGGCGGAAGAATGGGCTGGATCACAGAGAACCTCCCTTCCATGCTGGCGGGCCTGGGCATCATCCTGCTGCTGGCCCTCCTCACCTGGGGAAACCTGAAGGGCAGAAAAGGCAATGGCGAAGGCGAGGAGAACAGCGGCTGCGCGGGCTGCTCCTGCCAGGGCAGCTGCGAGCGGGAAAAGGAACAGGCACAAAGGGATTGATGCCGGGACCTTCAGGGGATCCCGCTGAAGGTCCGGGCCGGAGCATCCGCCTGCCCGCGCGCAGGATCAGTGATGCTGTACCGTCCCAAGGGGCAGCCCCTCCATATGAAAACAGCCCCGCGCGAGCGGGGCTGTCCGATACGGATGCAAGGCGGGTACACCCCGCCGGGTCTCAGGACTTGAGAAGCTTCGCCCGATCGGGCTGCTCGACGGCCTTGGTCTTGCGGGTGCGCTTCTTGATGACGTCGATGTACACCGCGAACAGGATGACCACGCCCTTGACGACGTACTGCCAGAATGAGTTGATGCCCAGCAGGTTCATGCCGTTGGAGAGGGAGCCCATGATCAGCACGCCGATCATCGTGCCGCCGATGGCGCCCTGCCCGCCCAGCATCGAGGTGCCGCCCAGCACGGTGGCCGCGATGGTCTCCATCTCCTGGCCGTCCCCCGCGGTCGGCTGGCCGGAGAACATGCGCGCCGCCAGCACGATGCCGCAGATGCCGGCCAGCAGGCCGGTGTAGCTGTAGGCGAAGAACAGCACGCGCCGGTCGTTGATGCCGGCGAACCGGGCGGCCTCCCGGTTGCCGCCCACCGCGTAGATGTGCCTGCCCAGCCGCGTGCGGTTGAGCAGGTAGGCGGTGATCAGCACGAGCACCACCGCATAGATGACCTGGATGGGGATCCCCCAGACAAAGGCGGTGCCCAGCTGGTAGAACTCCGGGATCATCGTGCGGATGGGCGCGCCGGAGGTATAGATGTAGGCAAAGCCGCGCGCCATCTGCATCATCGCCAGCGTGACGATAAACGGCGGCAGCGGGGTCGTGGAGATGATGAAGCCGTTGAACATCCCGCAGACCAGCCCGACCAGCATGCCGACCAGCACGCCCACCCATACCGGCATCCCGTAGTTGGTGATCATGCCCGCGGTGAACACCCCGGACAGCGCCACGACGGAACCCACGGAGATGTCGATGCCGCCCAGGATGATCACGATGCACATGCCGCAGGCCAGCATCGCGTTCACGGCGACCTGGCGCAGCACGTTCATGATGTTGTTCTGCTGGAAGAACAGCCCGTCAAAGAAGCCGCCCTTGGAGGAGAGGACCTGGATGAGCACCGTGATGGCGAGGAGGCCGATCAGGATGGCCGCGTTGTCCCTGAAGAATTTCAGCAGCGGCCGCGCAGCCGCCTTGCCGATGCCTTTGGCGCGTGATTGTTCCGCCTGCATTTACATCCCCTCCGTCGCGTACGTCATAATGGCTTCCTGGGATACCTCACTGCGCTCCAGCGTGCCCCTGACCGTGCCGCTCCCGATGACCAGCACCCGGTCGGACATGTTGATGACCTCCGGCAGTTCGGAGGAGATCATGATGATGGCGACCCCCCGGCCCGCCAGCTCGTTCATGATGGCATAGATCTCCGCCTTCGCGCCCACGTCCACGCCGCGCGTCGGCTCGTCCAGGATCAGGATCTCCGGATGGGTGGCCAGCCAGCGGGCGATGACCACCTTCTGCTGGTTCCCGCCGGACAGGTTGCTCACCAGCTGCTCCGGCCCGGGCGTCCTGATGGACAGGCTGGCGATGCTCTCCCGGACCACTTTCTTCTCCAGACCCCTGTCCACCTTCAGGCCGCGGATGATCTGGCGCAGCACCTTGAGCGTGATGTTGAAGGACACGTCCTTGATGGAGAAGATGCCCTCCTTCTTCCTGTCCTCCGGCACCAGCGCGATGCCCAGGCGCATCGCGTCCTCCGCGTTTCCGATGCTGACCCTTTTCCCGCGGACATACATGCTGCCCCCTGTCAGAGGGTCCAGCCCGAAGATGGTGCGGCAGATCTCGCTGCGCCCGGCCCCGACCAGGCCGGCCAGCCCCAGGATCTCCCCCCTGTAGAGGGAGAAGCTGACGTCGCGCACCAATGCGCCTGAGGATACGCCCTCCAGCCTGAGCACCTCTTCCCCGCGCTGCGCGGCGTAGGTGCGGGTGTAGTAGCTGGTCAGCTCACGCCCCACCATCATCGCGATCAGTTCGCTCTGCCTGACCTCACGGGTTACGCGGGTCCCGATCACCGCGCCGTCGCGCAGCACGGTCACGCGGTCGGACACCTCGAACAACTCGCTCAGGCGGTGGGAGATATAGATGATGCCTACCCCGTCCGCCTTGAGCCGGCGGATGGTGCGGAAGAGGAAATCCACCTCCTTGTCGGAAAGGGAGGAAGTGGGCTCGTCCATCACCAGGATGCGCGCGTTGAAGGACACCGCCTTGATGATCTCGATCATCTGGCGCTGCGCGATGGTGAGCCGGGAAAGCGGCGTATCGGCCGGCACGTCAAAATCATAGGAGGAGAGCAGTTTCTGCGCCCTTCTCGTCATCTCCCCCCGGCGCACGGTGAACAGCGGCCCCCCGATCTCCTTGCCCAGGAAGATGTTCTCCGCGATGGTCATGTGCGGGACCTGGGCCAGTTCCTGGTGGATGATGCTGATGTTGTTCCTCTGCGCGTCACCCACGGAGTTGATCGGGGTCTTCTCGCCGTTGATGATGATCTCACCCTCATCAATGGAATAGATGCCGCCTAGGATCTTGATGAGCGTGGATTTGCCGGCGCCGTTTTCGCCCAGCAGGGCATGGACCTCCCCGGCGTTGAGGTCAAAGGAGACGTTGTTGAGCGCGTACACGCCCGGGAAACGCTTGTGGACCCCCCTCATTTCCAGCAGCTTGGTCTCCTGCGGCAATCCGATCACTCCATTTCCGGCCTTCGCCTCTCCGGTTTTGCCGGGGAAGGCCGTAGAATCTGATTGAGAAACCGATGGCGCCCCCGCAAGGAGGCGCCCGGGCATCAGGCGGGGCCCTGACCCTCAGGGCCCCGCCGTCCGCTCAGACAGACATTGATGTCAGGATATTACTGCCAGCCGTCCACGTCGAACTCGGCGATGTTGTCCTGGTTGATCATGAAGGTATCCACCGGGGTGCGGAACTCAAAGGGTTCGCCGGCGAGGAGCTTGTAGGCCACCTCGGCGGACAGCTTGCCGATGGAGATGGGCGACTGCGCGCCGGAGCCGATGAACTGGCCCTTCTCGGAAATGGCCTTCTTGGCATCGGGGGATCCGTCCACGCCGTAGATCTCGATCTCCGTGCGGCCGGCGGCCAGGCAGGAAGCATAGATGCCCAGCGCGGTCGGGTCGTTGCCGCCCATCGCCCCGATGATCTCGCCCTTGGGGAAACGGTTGAGGATGTCGTCCATGATGCCCATGGCCTTCTGCAGGTCGCCCTGCGCGTCAAACTGGGCCACCACGGTGAAGGTCACGCCGGATTCCTTGATCGCGTCGTTGAAGCCGTTGATGCGGTCCACCACGCTCTGGGCGGTGGGGTAGTCCAGGATGACGATGTTGCCGCCGTCGGGATGACGGGCGACCATGTCCTTGCCGCAGACGTAGCCCGCGTTGTAGTTGTTGGAGCCGACATAGGCCTGGACGTACGTCTCATAGTCCGCCACTTCGGCGTCAAAGTTGACGATCGGGATCTTCTTCTCATTCAGCTGCACCAGCGCCGGGATGATGCCCTCGTTGTCAGCGGGGTTGACGAACATCAGCTCGACGCCCCTGCTGATCGCATCCTCGATCTGGGAGATCTGCAGCGCGCCGTCCATGGCCGGGTCAAAGGTGATCAGCGTGTCGCCGTTGGCTTCCACCACGTCGCGGATGGATTTCTCAAGGACGATGAAGAAGGGGTTGAGCATGGTCATGCAGGTGTAGCCGAACGTACGGCCTTGGGCCAGCGCGGTTCCGCTGAGCAGGAGCATGAGGACCAGGGCAAGGGCAAACAGTCTTTTCATGGGTGCCTCCTTTTTTATTTTGGGTCTTGGTCAGGCAGAATTATATGTCGCCGTCCCTGAGGTGTCAACCGATTTTTGTTTGATTTGGCTGGTTTTTTAATGATTTCCACCAGTTTTATCAGCATTTCCCGACACTTTTTTAGCTTTTGTCGTTTTATGTGTTGTAACGCCTTGCTTTTCCGGGATAAGCCCCGCCGTCCGGCTGCTGGTTCGCGCAATCGGCAGACCGGGCCGATCGGGACGCGCGCACAGACCGGCCGGGCATCCGAATTGGCTGTCTTACGGCGCTGAGCGCCGCCTGAACACCAGGCTGAGCAGCATCACCAGGCTGGAGCCGATGATCGCCCCGGCCATGTCGATCCATACGTCGAGGATCGCAGGGCCCCGCCCGGAGACGACCTGGATCGTCTCATCTAGAAACGCGGCCGGTAGACTCAGCGCCCACAGCAGCGCCGCGTCCCGGACCCCCCAGTCCAGCTGGATCAGCGCAGCGCCCGCGAACAGGCCGATCACGGTGTACTCCGAAAGATGCGCCAGTTTGCGCAGCAGGAGCTCGCTCCATTCCCAGCCGGTCAGCCGGGAGAGGAACTCCTTCAGCCAGGCGCTCTGTCGGCCGGACTCGGTTTCGGGAAACGAAGAAAAGACATAGGCCGCTGTCAGCGTGAGCATTGCCAGCAGAAAGAAGGCACGGTACGCCTTTTTCCTTTTCGCATCCCTGGCCCTTTCTTCAAACGGCAGTCTGAAACCCATCCCCGGCCTCCCCGTTTTCCGCCTGCGGCGCCTCCGGCGGCGGTCTTTTTCCTTTGTTCCATCATACTCCGCGGGCGTCTTCCTGTCCATTCGCAAGGCGGCTCCGTCTTCCTTGGGCCCAATGACCTGAAAACGCGTGATGAATCCTCATTATTTGGCTGTTTTTCTTCCCGATTTGACAATTATCGCGATCTGTGCTATCCTGCATTTGAGCCAAGGGATCCGGATTCAAATAGGGCTCAGAAGGGGGCGATTCACTGATCAGCACAGACACCGCAGTGCCCTTCGTTGTTGGCTTCGCCCGTTTTTATACAGCAAACAACTGTACCTGACCGAACCCTGGACCTAAAGCAGCGTATTTGCTTCACCGAATGTCGATTTGATCGGCTACACGTTGTATCAGGCAGGTTCATCCCCACGGGGGGACGCGTGATTGTTTCCGGGCGAAGCGGCAGACCATTTCGGGACCGAAGGACCCTGAACAACTTCATATGGACCGATCGCCCGCCGCAGGGATGCGGCGGGCTTGTTGCTGATTTTCATAGATAAGGGGGAAGGGTTTGGGACTGCGTCCCCAAACCCCGCCCGGGGAGTTCCTCCCGGGATCCCGGAATACAGGCCTGCCCGGCCACACAGAACACGTGACCGGGCAGGGGGACTCCTTGCGTTGTCTTCCGGGCGGAGGTTTATTACTTCGCGTTCTCAGCGGCCTTCGCCAGGGCGGCCAGATAGTCCCCCACGGTGATGGTCACGGAAGCCTTCAGGTCCTCCACGGCCGGCACGGCGGGGTGCTGTTCGTCGCGCTGGAACGTTTCCATGCCGAGCACTTCCCCGACCGTCTTGCCGACGCAGTACTCGACGAGCGCCGCGATCTGCTCAAACCATTCCTTGCCGATAGCGCTGTTCTTCCTCATGCCGTAGGCCTCGCCCTTTTCCAGTTTGGTCAGCAGGGCTTCGGGAGCGGGCACGACGGCTTTGCCGTCAAGGCCGTAGGAGATCTTGGTCTGCTGCACGTCCCAGATGACGGCCAGGATCCTGCCATCGGCGTCCAGCTCAACGCTGCAGACGGTGGTGTTGACCTGCGCGGTACCGGCCTTCTCTGCGGTGGCATCGGTGGGCTTGGCGACGGATGTGACCATGCCCAGGCCGTGCTTCACGACCGGCGCGGGGGCCGCCTTGGCGGCTTCAAGCTCCTTTGTCAGCGCGGCAACCTGTTCCTGCAGGGCCGTTTTATCCGTTTCCTGCTTGGCCACCGCCGCGTCCAGTTCCGCTTTGGCCGTATCCGCGTCAGCCAGTTTCTTTTCGACTTCAGCCTTCGCGGTTTCAGCGGCGGCCAGTTTCTGTTCGATCTCGGCCTTCGCCGCTTCCGCATCCGCCAGTTTCTGTTCGGCCTCAGCCTTTGCCGCTTCCGCTTCCGTCAGTTTCTGTTCGACCTCAGCCTTCGCGCTTTCAAGCTCAACCTTGGTCTTGAGAAGGGCTTCCATGTCCGCGGAGAGTGTCCCGGCCTGCGCGGACAGCTCGTCCACCCTTGCCTGGGTCTCCGCCTTGATCGCCTCAAAATCGACCAGCTTGGCTTCCAGTTCGGCCTTTGCCGTTTCGACCGCTGCCTTCGCCTCATTGGCGGCGGCGAGGTCCTTTTCAAGGCCGCCGATCTGCGCGGTCAGCTCAGCGCTTTTTGCCAGGGCGGCATCCAGCTGAACCTGCAGGTCGCTCACCTTGGTTCCCGCGTCCGCAACGGCGGCATCCAGCGCGGCTTTCGTGGCGTCCAGCTGGGTCTTCAGTTCGTTTTCCTTCGCGGCGGCGGCGGCTGCGGCCTCCGTCAGCGCGGCCTTCTCGGCTTCCAGTTGAGCCTTCAGCTCGCTTTCCTTCGCGGCGGCGGCCGTGGCCTCCGTCAACGCGGCCTTCTCGGTGTCCAGCAGGGCCTGCAGTTCGCTTTCCTTCGCGGCGGCGGTGGCTGTGGCCTCCGTCAGCGCGGCCTGCGCCTGCTCAGCCTGGGTCTTTAGCTCCTCCAGCTTGGCGGCCGCTTCTTTGGATGCCGCATCCAGCGCGGCTTTGGCGTCTTCCAGCTGGGTCTTCAGCTCCGCTTCGCTGGCCGCGGCATCCGCGGCGGCCTTTTCCATTGCGGCCTGCGTTTCCTGCAGTTTCACCGTCGTGCTGCTCAGATCTGAGTTGATCTTGTTCTTCTGGCTGACCAGCACGCCGATTCCGACCGCGCCCGCCAGGACGACGACGGCAAGGATGATCGCTAATTTTTTCATCTTCTCCTCCAATCACTCATTCAGGGATCCATGCCCGGTTATTGCTGTGCGCCGGACAGCTTCAGGAGCCGCTCGCGGTCAAATCCTATGATGACCGCGTTTCCGGACCGGATCAGCGGGGATACCAGGAAACGCGGGTTGTCCAGCACGTAGCCGATGATGGTCTCAAGGTCGGTCGTATAGGCAACGGGATGCGATCTGACGCCCATGTCCTCCATATCAAGCGCTGCGCGCGGTCCCTGTGCGCGCAGCAGCAGTTCTGCTTCCCTCCTTCCTAAGCGATGCTTGTTCAGGTCCAGGGATTGATAGGGGATGCGCCGTTCCTTCAGGAAGCGCTCCGCCTTTTGCGTCTCAAAGTTCCGCTTGTGCCAGTAGATCTGGATCCCCATCAGTTCAGACTTTCCGTTTCCTTCACAAACGGCAGATCCATACGGTTCTGCCCATCGTCCCACAGGCGCTCCAGGCGGTAGAAGCCTCTCGCATCCGGGGTAAAGATGTGTACGATCACGTTCAGATAATCCATCACGACCCAGGACCCTTCGGCTCTGCCTTCCACCCTCCTGGGATTTACTCCCGCTTGGGACAGCTGTTCTTCCACATGCTCCGTCAGCGCCTTGACCTGGATCGCGGTGTGCCCGGTGCACAGCACAAGGTAATCCGTCAGCGCCGTCAGGTGCGAAACGCGAAGGGCCAGGATGTCCTCCGCTTTCTTGTTGTACAACAGCCTGGAAATTTTCAGGGCCAGGTTTTCCTCGGACATATCATATCTCCTTTCTTTTATAGTTTGATGATCGGGGCTGGCGCTGCGCGTCATGATCCCCGTTCCCGGTCTGACTCAATGAGGTTTGACGGCCCCGCGGCTCAACTGATCGATGGCCTGCCGGCTGAGCGGGCTCTCGGCGATGCCTTTTGCCCTGATATAGTCAAGGGTCTTCTTCAGGGATGAGAGGGCGGCTGACCGCAGATCCTCTTCCGCCTGCCCGCGCACAAGGTCCACTCCGGGGTATTTCCGGGAGGGTTCGATCGCGTCCGCTACAAAAACCACCATTTCCAAAGGATCCATCCCGGCGCGCCCGGTGGTGTGATAGCGGATGGCGTTGAGGATGTGCATATCCCCGACGTGATAGCGCAGCCTCGCGATCTCCGCGCCCACAGGCCCGTGCAGCAGGGCGTTGCTGGAGAGCGTCTGCGGGTCTCGCACCAGGGCCGCACGCCGCGCGATGGCCTGAAGCCTTGGCAGTTCCATGCATTTGGCGCAGTCATGCAGGATCCCCGCCACGCCCGCTTTCTGGATCGGCGCTCCATGCAGCCGGGCCAGACGCGCGCCGCATTGGCGCACGCCCAGGGAATGAACAAAGCGGCTCCCGCTGACGGCCTGGCGGACCATGTGCCCGTAATCCGGCTGATACAGCCCGTTGGCGGCGATGTACTCGCAGACCTCCGGCGGCAGCATGCCCTCGGCGTCATCCAGCAGCCGCAGCTTCGCGCGGATCTGTCCGGAGGACATCGTGCGGACCGCGCAAGGGAGCAGGGACGCCCTCGCGCCGTGTCCGATGAGGAAGTCCCGCAGGCTTGCCGCGTCGTACCCGGCCCTCGGGCACACGATGAAATCGCACAGGCTGAACAGGGCGCCGGCCTCCCGCCAGGTGGGGATGTCCGCCGGCTTGTCCGCGCCGATGATGTACACCAGAACTGCGTCAGGATACAGCTTCCGTACGGCGCGCACCGTGTCCACCGCGTAACGCGGGGTCTTCTGGATGTCCGCGCTGCAAGCCTCCAGTCCTTCCCTGCCGCTGAGGGCCAGCTTCAGCATGTCAAGCCTGTGCTGGGGCGACGCCTCCGGCTCGCGCGCAAGCGGCTTTCCGTATGGCATCAGAAGGACCTTATCAAGCCCCATCACGTCCAGACAGGCCTGCGCCATCTCCAGGTGGCCAATATGAACGGGGTCAAACGTCCCGCTGAATATGCCGATCCGCCGCACCGTTTGCTCCTTGTCCTGTGCTCCGGTTTGATTATACACAGTTTTCTGCATTCCGCAAAGCCTTCGACGTACCTTATATACATTGAGCGCGAAAGCAGAGTCGTGCCTCAGATAAGA
>CAZVSG010000021.1:0-11159 GCA_964629345.1 uncultured Christensenella sp.
GTCAATCCGGAAAGCGGATAATTTCCGGAGTCAGGGCTGTTTAGCTTGCTGTCCGTTATTCTAACACGGACCCAATAAAGCATTCAGACCAAGGATGTTCTGTTCATCACATACCCTTGCCACTAAAAACACTTGGAACACTTGCTACTTGCGTTTTACAGAAAATGTCCGGCAGCCTCTGAATGCTGTCCACCTGTCCATACCGCGCCTGGCTGGCGGACGGATCATTGAAAAGCTTTTCCGCGCAGCTGATCCCGGTTCATTCAATTGGGCTAAAATCCATGCTGTTCATGCTGTCAGTCTCCGCCTGGCCTGCTGCCGGTTCTCCCGGACGCACCCTTCTGGTTGCTTCCGGTCCTCTTGTTTGAGATGCTCCCCTTTCCCGTGTTTCCTGCCATGCTGTCCCCGGCACATGTTCACCCTCCCGTGTTGTGTTGCTTATGACTCCCGCAATACAGGCAAAACCCGTGATTTTCTGTTTCTTTTTTCTTTGCAGCTTCCCATGATGGGCAGGTTGATGGTCAGTGTTGTCAGCTATACCTATGAATGGTAGAATGGATAATATCATTGAACGCTTCTGTTGATGACCGTATATTTCGGATACAGTCTGCTGATTCCATCAAGACCGTCAAGCCCTTCATCCCATTGCATCCTCCTGAGCACCCCGTGCTGTTCATGAATGGACCGCCGGGCAATATGAAGGGACGATGTCATTCGGCCCATATCGTCAGGGAAACAGTTGACGGGAACGCTTACCGCCGGGAGCAAGGCCATAGCATCGCGACAGTCCCTAAACGGATAAGGAGGAGAATTCGTGAAACCGGATCTTTTCCGCAAGGAGAGCGTTCAACGCATTTCTTCGCCGGAACAGCTTGATGACTACATCCACGTATCCACCCCCAGCATATGGATCGTGATCACCGCGCTGTTTGTACTGATTGCGGCTTCCATTGTCTGGATGGCCACCAGCACCCTTGAAACTAGCGTTACCGCAAATGCCGTCAAGGGGGCTGACGGTGTTTTTGCTGCGTTTGTTTCACCGGAAAAAGCTGAAGCCATCCGTCCGGGCACGAAAGTGACGCTGGGCGGCATCCCGGGCAGCGTGAAGAGCGTCCAGGCGCCGCCTCTCTCCTACACAGAGGCCAGGGTCCTGCTGCCCAGTGATTATGCGGCCTATGCTCTTGGGTTGGGAGAATGGAATGTCCTTGTTACCCTCACATCAGATTCCGCTGTCAATGCGCCGGGAGATATTGCGCCAGTCACGATCATAACGTCAAGCGAGAGTCCGCTGGATCTCATCTTCTAAGCGGTGGGGGGCTGTTGTAAATGCCAGGAGAATACGTAAGAGTCCCGCTGATCATGCAGATGGAAGCGCTGGAATGCGGCGCAGCCGCGCTGGCCATGGTCCTGGCATATTATGGAAAATGGATCCCTCTGGAACAGGTGCGCGGTGACTGCGGCATATCCCGTGACGGGTCCAACGCGAAAAATATCCTCCTCGCCGCAAGGGCTTACGGGCTTGAGGCCAGCGGCCTGCGGATGGAAGTCAAGCAGCTTGAGGGCATTGCCCTGCCCGCGATCATTCATTGGAATTTCAACCACTTTGTGGTGTTTACCGGTTTTAGAAAAGGCAAGGCGTTCCTCAATGACCCTGCGAGGGGCATTGTCCAGGTATCCATGGAAGAGTTCAGCCGCTCCTATACGGGGATTGCTCTGCAGTTCAAGCCGTCTGAATCGTTTGTAAAAAGCGGCAGGCCGCGCAGCATACTGGCGTTTGCCCGCTCCCGAATGGAAGGGATGCTCCTGCCCTTTGTTTTTATCGTGCTCACAGGGTTGATCATGGCGATAACCGGCATCCTCAATCCGGTATTTTCGCGCGTATTTGTTGACCGTATTCTCAGCGGCGGGCAAACCGAGTGGCTTTACCCCCTGCTGGGCGGCATGGTGGCCGTGGCACTCATCCAGTTTTCTGTCGGGGTCTTCCAAAACATATACCTGTTGAAAGTCGAAGGGAAGTTCTCGATCTCCGCAAATGCGGAATTCCTTTGGCATGTGCTGCGGCTGCCAATGGTTTTCTTCACACAGCGCATGGCAGGCGACATAGCAAGCCGCCAGCGGTCCAATCAAAGCATCGCAGCAACCCTGCTGAATCTGCTTGCGCCCCAGATACTGAATATGGCCATGCTGGTCTTTTATTTGCTGATCATGCTTCGCTACAGCCTGATCCTGACGCTGGTCGGCGTTGCGGCCGTTCTGATCAACATCTATGTCGCCAACGCCATATCCAAAAGACGCATCGCCATTACCCGGGTGCAGGCCCGTGACGAATCCAGGCTGATCGGCGCTACGCTGACCGGGATCGACATGATTGAAACGCTGAAGGCGGCAGGCGCTGAGAATGGCTTCTTCCAGACATGGAGCGGGTATCAGGCATCCGCCAACAAAGCAGCGGTGCGTTTTGCGCGCACCAACCAATATCTGGGTGTGCTGCCCGGAGCGATGCAGAAACTGTCTGAAATCACGGTCCTGGGCTTCGGCGTGTATCTGATCATGCGGGGGCAGTTTACAGTCGGCATGTTATTGGCATTTCAGGGTTTCCTGAGCGCTTTCATGAGGCCTGTCAGCGCTGTTGTGGAAGCGGGCCAGGGGATCCAGGAGATGCGCACGGCCATGGAACGCATAGAGGACGTCCTGAAGTACCCGGTTGACATCAAGGAAGAAAAGCCTTCATTGGATACGGAATACAAGAAGATCGAAGGCCATCTGGTGATGAAGGACGTCGCTTTTGGGTATTCGCCGCTTGGGGAACCTCTCATAAAGGGATTTAACATGGAGTTAAAACCCGGATCTTCCATAGCGTTTGTGGGTCCAAGCGGCTGCGGCAAATCAACGCTGGCGAAGCTGATTTCCGGGCTCTACAAACCATGGAGTGGTGAAATCAGCTTTGACGGCATCCCTGTCGCGCAGATTCCAAGGCCTGTCCTCACCGGATCGCTGGCAGTGGTGGACCAGGATATCAGCGTCTTCAGCGACACAATCTCCAACAACATCAAGATGTGGGACGAATCCATCGAAGATTTTGAAATGATCCTTGCGGCAAAGGACGCCCGGATTCTTGAAGACGTCATGGCGCGGGAAAACGGTTTTCAATATCACATGATGGAGGACGGCAAGGATTTTTCCGGGGGGCAGAGGCAGCGTTTTGAAATTGCGCGGCTGCTCGCGCAGGATCCTACCGTCATCATTCTGGATGAGGCGACATCCGCTTTGGACGCCAGAACGGAACACGAGGTCGTCAAGGCCATCAGGGACCGGAACATCACCTGTATTTTTATCGCGCACCGGCTTTCAACCATCCGCGATTGCGATGAGATCATCGTGATGGACAAGGGCAAGGTTGTGGAGCGCGGAAGGCACGAAGAACTGATCGCTCGCAACAGCCTGTACTCGCGGCTGGTCACGACCGAATAGGAGCGAAAAGGGCATGGGATGGTTCCAGGAACAGATCAAGTCGCGCATCATCAATGACGAAGAGATGCTCAAAGAGGCCTTTGCCGACCTTTCTTCCTCTGTCATGGGCAAGCAGGCATCCGGATCCGTGTTCTGCGGAAAAGGGCAGTCTGTTCGCGGCGCTGTGGGTGAAATCCTGAAATACTATCGCTGCCCGGTCCCTGATGTCAAAACCGGTGAATCCGAGGACATCGCCGAGCAGCTGGAGCAGATGCTGCGCCCCGCCCACATCCTCAGGAGGGCTGTGCGCCTGACAGGCGACTGGTATCGGGACAGCGACGGCCCGCTTCTTGCAAAGCTTGGAGAGCAAGCAGTCGCATTGATTCCAGGCAGGCTTTGGGGATACCGTTATCATGATCCGGAAACAAACAAAGAGAAAAAAATTCATCAAAGCAACGCGGCGCAATTCAGGGAAGAGGCCTTTTGCTTCTATCGGCCGCTGCCACAGCGCGCACTGACGTCAAAGGACCTGCTGCGCTTTATGGTTTCTTCGCTTTCCCTGTCCGACTCTGTGACATTTGCGCTGACGGCGCTGTTTGTCACAATGATCGGCATGATCACGCCCATCGTGAACAACTTGATTTTCTCAAGGGTTATCCTGTCTGAGGACATCGGATTTCTTCTGTCGAGTATCCTTTTGCTTCTAAGCTCCTACATCGCGCTTTTTCTGATAACCATCTTCAAACAGCTGCTGCTTGCCCGTATCAACACCAAGCTGAAGACCGCGCTGCAGGCAGCGTTCATGGGCAGGCTGCTGGCGCTTCCAACAGGTTTCTTCAAGCTGTACAGCGCGGGCCAGATCGCGGAACAGACCAATATGATCGGCTCGTTCTGTGAAATGGTGATCAACGCGGTGCTTTCCGTAGGATTGATGGCATTATTTTCCCTGCTGTATGTTTTCCAGATCATCGCATACGCGCCCGCGCTGGCCTTGCCGGCAATGCTGACGATCCTGGCGGCGCTGATTTTCTCTGTCTTCACCATCATGGAGCAATCCAGGCTGACAAGCAGGAAACTTGGATTTTCCGCAAAGACGAACGGCCTGATCTACCAGCTGTTCAAAGGGATCCAGAAGATACGGCTGGTCGGGGCGGAAAACCGCGCGTTTTCGCAATGGGCATACCAATACAGTAATATCGCCAGGCTGGATTTTGATCCGCCCTTTATCATCAAGGGCAGTGCAGCGATCACAAATGTCATCAGGCTGTTGGGTACAGCTGCCATCTACCTTTTAGCGGCGCGCTCACAGATTTCCATCGCAAACTTCATGTCCTTCAATGTCGCCTACGGCATGGTGAGCAGTTCGGTGCTCTCCCTTTCCGCTGCGGCAGCGGCTCTGGCCACTATCGGGCCGATCATTCATATGCTGCGGCCAATCCTGCAGGCCGTGCCGGAGGTGACGGAAGACGCTGTCCGCGTGACCCGGCTGTCGGGCAGTATTGAACTCAACAACATCTCTTTCCGGTACAGCGAGAGCATGCCTTTGGTAATAGATAATCTGTCCCTCAAAGTCCAAAAGGGGCAATATGTCGCGATCGTTGGAAAAACAGGCTGCGGGAAGTCAACCCTTATCCGCCTGCTGCTGGGTTTTGAAAAACCGCAGCTGGGTGCCGTGTATTATGATGGCAAAGACCTGAAAGACCTGGATGCCGGGACGGTGCGGCGCAATATCGGGGTGGTGATGCAAAACGGAAAGTTGCTCAACGGCAGCATCTATGCGAACATCGTCATCTCAGCGCCATGGCTGACGATGGAAGACGCCTGGGAAGCCGCGGAAATGGCAGGGCTGGCCGAAGACATCCGTGCCATGCCAATGGGGATGCATACGATGGTCTCTGAAGGCGGCGGCGGTTTTTCCGGCGGACAAAAGCAGCGTCTGATGATTGCGCGGGCTGTCGCGGCAAAACCGCGGATTCTCCTGCTGGATGAAGCAACATCAGCCCTTGACAACATCACGCAGAAACATGTGTCCGACGCGCTGTCAGCGCTTCATAGCACGAGGATCGTTATCGCTCACAGGCTGAGCACGGTCAGGGAGTGCGACAGGATCATTGTGCTTGATGGCGGCCGGATCGCTGAGGATGGCACCTATGACGAACTCATATCACGCAGGGGGATTTTTTCTGACCTGGTTGCGCGCCAGCAGCTGTGACCATACTTGAGCATTGGACCGCTGATAAGTGGGAGATATCAAAAAGCTCAGCATGGGAGCCCTTTACAAAGGGGCGGATGAAAAGAACGCGCTGTCAAGCGGTTCTGAAGCGCAGCGGCACGGCAAACAAATGCTTGACAGGAGGAGCAGGGGGATTATTCTATAGGGGAGCGTTGCTGTGATCCCCGGCTGTCAAGTCCCCCGGCGGACCGAGGCTTGGGAAATGAAGAAAACAGATCAATAAGCCCTGCATGTTCGCGGCCAGAAAAGACCGGATCTCTGTCCTTAAAAGAAATGACGGAGCCCTGAGGAGAACGCAGGCATGTATTACAGGCTCAAGGACAACTATCTGCTGCGCGGCTGGCAAATGCTTCCCTATGCGCTGGTTGACAGCGGAAACGCCCGTACGATGTTCATACGCAAACCTGAAATGGACGCCCTGCTTGCGTGTGATGGGTTTACGGACTTATCCTCGCCGGGCATATCCGAAGATGTCCGCAGCCTGATCCCTCAGCTGGAGAAGAACGGGATCATCGAGCCCTGTCAGCAGGGCGAGGGGCTTCATCTTCAGCAGAGATACCACTGTTACCCTGCAAGGTATATCCGCACCGCACACTGGTCTGTCACAGGGCGGTGCAATTACCGCTGCAAGCACTGCTATATGTCCGCGCCTGACGCCAAGTACGGCGAGCTCGGCCATGAGGCGGTCATTGATATCGTCAGCCAGCTGGCCCATTGCGGTGTGATGGAAGTCTCGCTCACAGGCGGCGAACCGCTGGTTCGCCGCGACTTTTTGGATATCGTCGACGAGCTGCAAAAAAACGGGATCCGGATCATTACGATCTATTCAAACGGCCGCCTGGTGACAGACAGGCTGCTGGAGGAGCTGGCGGACCGAAGAATCCGTCCGGAGTTCAACATGAGCTATGACGGGGTGGGCTGGCATGACTGGCTTCGCGGCATCGACGGCGCGGAAAGGATCGTGGAGGACGCTTTCCGGCGCTGCAGGGAGAAAGGGTTTCCAACAGGCGCTGAAATGTGCATCCATCAGGGGAACAGGCATACGCTGCGGGAAACTGTCCGCCGCCTGGCAGAGTTGGGGTGCAGGTCGCTGAAAACCAACCCTGTCTCCAATGTGGGCGCCTGGAAAGAAAATGGTTTTGGCGAATCCATTTCCATAAACGAACTGTATCAGCTATACCTTGACTACATCCCCCATTACTATGAGGACGGTATGCCCCTGTCGATCATGCTGGGCGGCTTTTTCAGCGCCAATCCGAAACATCCGCAGAACTACGATATCCCGCTGATGAAAAACTGCAAGGATCCGCAATCTGCCTGTATCTGCGGTCACTCGCGGATGGTGATGTATATATCCGCCGAGGGGCGAACGCTGCCCTGCATGGCGCTGTCGGGTATGCCCATTCAAGAGAAGTATCCGCTCATCGGCGAGCTGGGCTTGGCCAACTGCATCACCGATTCCTGCTACATGAGCCTGATCAACACGCGCGCGTCGGAATACTTCCAGCACAACCCGGAATGTGCGGTTTGCGAATACGCCATGCAATGCCTTGGCGGTTGCCGGGCCTCATCGCTGGATACGACGCCGGAGGATATCATGGGCCCGGATATGGCCGCCTGCACAATGTTCAGGGGAGGCTGGGTCAAGCAGATTTTCGAAACCATGAACAGGATCATCCCTGTCAGTGACTGCCCGGCCGTTTCTCCGATCGGATGAGCTCATCGCAGGGACCGCGTTGTCCTTGCTGTACCGTCATCTGGGGGAGTCAAAAGAAAGGAGGCGCTTCATCCGGAATCAGAAAGGAAGAAAAAATACAGGAAGGGGATGAGAGATACAGAAACGTTTTCATGTGATCACTGAGGCCGGGCAGGATCGCAAATCGGAGAAGCACGCAGGAACACCGACCAAAAGCCAGCCCGCGGCAGTGATGACGAAGAGGAAAGCATATCCCGGTGAACGAATAAGCGCAAAGGCTTATAAAACTTGCATCCCGGGAGGAAAAGAAGACGAACGAACATCGAGGCGTCAGATCTGGCCACAGAGCCAGCGCTGAAGAAAGGAAAACAACATGAACGAGAAACTGAAGAAGCTTCTTGACCTTGCGTTGCAGGATGGGGAGCTGGGGGTAAAACTGCAAAAAGCCGGCAAGGAAGAGATCATTGCGCTTGGCAAGGAACATGGCATCACATTGACGGACGTAGATTTTGAAATACCTGAAGGCAAGCTGAGCGACGATGAACTGGCAGCCGTTGCCGGCGGCGGAGAATGCTTATGCGCCATGGGCGGCGGCGGAAAGGCGGGGGACGGCGACAAGGTTTGCGCCTGTGTCTTGGCCGGTTGGGGAACATACACGGACGGCAGCAGGCGCTGCGACTGCAGTTTGTACGGAAGCGGTGATTCTTGAGGAATGTGACGTGCTGATAACGCCCCGATGCAGAGGCATGCGCGGCAAAAGCAAAAACGGATCCTATGTTCATTGACTTCAGATCTGAAAATGCTGCGGGTCAGACGCCGGCAACAGCTTCGTGGCTGAAGCGTTGCCGGCGGATTTCATGTTGTCCGATCCCACTGTCATTGAAAGCCAAGAGCGCTGAATGAATGGTGCAGACCTCCGATAGGATAGAGTGCACTGATGTTCACAGCATTGCCCAGAACAAAGAAGATGGGCAGATTCTCGTTGTCGGGTTGCCTGTCAGAACAGGGACTCGGTTATTCAGATGCTTATCAATATCCAGTGAATGAATTTGCTGCTATACCCACCCCATCCGGATGGATGGCGGAGGCGCGGACGCCACAGAATCGGGTTAATTCAATGGCGATCCCTTCGTGACGGCAGGGCGGGGCGGGTTCACACGCCGCAGTGGATGCCCGCGGACAGGAACACCTCCCGGTACTCCCGAAGGTCCTCCGGGTACAGCGCCCGGACGCCCGCCATCGCGTAGGGCTTGTTCAGCAAGGCGTATTTCCTTTCGCCGAACTGGTGGAAGGGCAGCAGGTCCACCCGCTTTGCCCCCAGGCCGGCCAGCAGGCCGCTCAGGCTCCGCGCGTCCTCCGGAGAATCGTTGAACCCGGGGATGACGGGGATGCGGACGGTCACCTCCGCGCCGGAGGACAGGAGCCTGCCGAGGTTGTCCAGGATGCCCGCGAGGGGCGCCCCGGTGCCCTCCAGGTGCTTTTCCGGGTCATGATGCTTCAGGTCAAACAGGAACAGGTCAGTGAGGGGCGCGACGCGCTCGAAATGAGAATATGACACGCCGCCCGCCGTCTCGACCGCTCTGTGGATGCCTTCCTCCCCGGCCAGGCGGAGCAGCTCAAAGCAGAAATCCGGCTGAAGCAGGGGCTCCCCGCCGGTCAGCGTCATCCCGCCGCCTGACTTCTCATAAAAGGGCAGGTCCTGCCGGACGACGGCCATCACTTCCTCCGCGCTTTTGACCTCCCCGTAGGTGACGCCGTTTCCCCGCTCGATCCGGGGCGACTGGCTTTCCGGGTTCGCGCACCAAAGGCACCGGAGCGGGCAGCCCTTGAGGAAGACCGCCGTGCGGATGCCCGGCCCGTCATGGAGGCTGAATTTCTGGATGTTGAAGATGATCCCGGTTTCCTGCATATAATGCCCCCCTCCTCCGCCGCCAGTATAGCATGGGCGGTCCTTCCTGACAACGGAAATATTGCAAACGCAAGTAATATTAGTTTCATATGAAGTATAAAACATTGACAAAAGAAATCCTTTCGTTATAATGGAAGCGTGGAAGGAGGCGCTGGGATGACGGAAAGGCAGAGACGGCTGCTGGATACCCTGACGGACCAAGGCCGGATCGAAGTATCGGCGCTTGCGGAGTTATTGGGCGTATCCCAGGTCACGGTGCGCAAGGACCTGGACGCGCTGGGAAAGCTGGGCCTGATCAGGCGCGAGCACGGGACGGCGGTCCTCGGCTCCAGCGACGACCTGAACAGCAGGCTGGCCTACCACTACGAGCAGAAGAAGCGCATCGCGAAGCTCGCCGCGGCCTGCGTGCAGCAGGGCGAAACGGTGTTCATCGAATCCGGTTCCTGCTGCGCGCTGCTGGCGGAGGAGCTGGCCCTTTCAGGCCTGGGCGTCACGATCGTCACCAACTCCGCCTTTATCGCGGGCTTCCTGCGTACAGCACCCGGCGCGAAGGTGGTTCTCCTGGGCGGGAGTTACCAGGCGTCCTCCCAGGTGCTGGTGGGCCCTCTTGTGCGGACGTGCGCGGGCCAGTTTTTCGTGGACAAGCTATTTGTCGGAACGGACGGCTATTCCCCCGTCATCGGCTTCACCGGCAGCGACATGATGCGGGCCGAGGCCGTGCGCGCGATGCGGCAGCAGGCAAACCGGGCGATCGTGCTCACGGAGTCCCGGAAGTTCGTCAGCCAGGGGGTCGTCCCCCTGCTGGAGGTCCGCGAGGTCAGCGCTGTGTACACAGACGGGGGCATCCCGGAGGAAACCGAGAGGCACCTCCTGGACAGAGGCGTGGCCGTCCTGAAGGCATAGGCGGCACATAAACGGCGGGAACATCCAGATGACCAACAGGAAGAATGGAGAATAAGCGATGGACGGGTTTGGCAGCATGACGGAGAGGATCAGAACATACCGGGAGAAGATGCTCAGCATAAAGCCGCGGGTGTGCGCCCAGCGCGCCGTCCTGACGACCGAGGCCTACCGGGAGCATCTTCACCAGCCGCTGGCCATCAAGCGGGCGATGATGCTGGCCAACGTTCTGGACCACATGTCCATCTTCATCGAGCCGGAAACGCTGCTGGCAGGGAACCAGGCCTCCGCCAACCGCGCGGCGCCCATCTTTCCGGAATACGCGATGGACTGGGTCATCCGGGAGCTGGATGAGTTTGACAGGCGCGACGGGGACAGCTTCCAGATCGATAAACAGACCAAGGAAGCCCTCCGGGAAATCGCGCCGTTCTGGAAGAACAACACGGTCAAGGACCGCGGCCTCGCGTCCTTCCCGCCCCAGGCCAGGCTGCTGTACGACCTGGGCATCATCAAGGCGGAGGGGAACATCACCTCCGGGGACGCGCACGTCGCGGCGGACTACACTGGGCTGATCAACCGGGGACTGAGTGATTACAGGGACCGCTCCGAGAAGAAACTGCAGGCGCTGGATTTTACCGAGCACACCAACATCGCCAAGGGATACTTCTACCGAGGCATCCTCCTGGTGATCAACGCGGTGGAGCGCTTTGCCGGGCGCTACGCGGCCCTGGCGGAGGAGGAAGCCGCAAAATCCGGCCCGCAGCGCGCCGCCGAACTATTGGAAATGGCGCGGATCCTGCGCAAGGTGCCCATGCAGCCGGCCGGCACCCTGTGGGAAGCGATCCAGAGCGTCTGGCTGGTCCACTGCGTCCTGCAGATCGAGAGCAACGGCCATTCGCTGTCCTACGGCCGGATGGATCAATACCTGAACCCCTTTTACCAGTCGGACCTGGCGGCCGGGAGGATCACCC
>CAZVSG010000021.1:11169-15042 GCA_964629345.1 uncultured Christensenella sp.
CGAGCTGCTGGTCAACCTGTGGCTGAAGACGCTGTCCATCAACAAGATAAGGCCCTGGTCCCACACGCGTTTTTCCGCCGGCAGCCCGCTGTACCAGAACGTGACGGTGGCCGGGCAGACAACGGACGGGAAGGACGCGGTGAACGACTTCACCTGCATGATCCTCGACAGCGTCGCCCAGGTCCGCCTGCCCCAGCCCAACCTGACCGTCCGGTACCACGCCGGGCTGACAGATGGGTTCATGCGCAAATGCATCGAGCTGGTGCGCCTGGGGATCATCATCCCCAGTTTCATCAGCAGGGGGGTCAGCCGCGAGGACGCCTGCAACTATTCCGCCATCGGCTGCGTCGAGGTGGCCGTGCCCGGAAAGTGGGGCTACCGCGTCACCGGGATGAGCTTTATCAACTTCCCCAAGTCCCTCCTCATCGCCATGAACGACGGGGTCGACCCTGAAAGCGGGCAGCGCGTGTGCGAGGAAACCGGGCACTTTACAGAGATGACAAGCTTCTCCCAGGTGATGGCGGCGTGGGACAAGGTGATCCGGGAGTTTGCCCGCCAGGCGGTCGTCATCGACAGCTGCGCGGACCTGACCCTGGAGCGGGACACCGCAGACATCCTCCTGAGCGCGCTGTGCGAGGACTGCATCGGGCGGGGACTTAACCTGAAGGAAGGCGGCGCGGTGTACGACTTCATCAGTGACCTGCAGGTGGGCATCGCGAACCTGGGCGATTCGCTGGCCGCAATCAGGAAGTGTGTGTTTGAGGACGGACGGATGACCCACGGGGAACTGTGGGACGCCCTGAAGACGAACTTTGAAGGGGAGAAGGGCGAGGCGATCCGCTCCATCCTGACGGACGGCGCGCCCAAATACGGCAATGACGACGACTATGTCGACCAGCTGCTGAGGGAAGCCTATGGCAGCTACATCGACGAAATGAAAAAGTACCACAACACCCGCTTCGGGCGCGGGCCCATCGGCGGAGTCTACTACGCGGGCACCAGTTCCATCTCCGCCAACATTCCCCAGGGTGCGGGCACCCTGGCGACGCCGGACGGGCGAAAAGCCGGCGAACCCCTCGCGGAGGGCTGCTCCCCCAGCCACAGCATGGACCGGAACGGGCCCACCGCGGTGTTCAAGTCCGTCGCCAAACTGCCCACGGAGGAGATCACCGGCGGCGTCCTGCTCAACCAGAAAGTGGCCCCGCAGCTCCTGGAACGGGGCGAGAACCGGGACAAGCTCATCCTTCTGCTGAGGACTTTCTTTGACACCCTGCACGGCTTCCACGTGCAGTACAACGTCGTCAGCCGCGGGGTGCTCCGGGATGCCCAGGCGCACCCCGAGAAGCACCGCGACCTCATCGTGCGCGTGGCGGGCTACAGCGCGTTTTTCAACTCGCTCTCACGCCAGACACAGGATGACATCATTGAGAGAACTGAGCAAACTATTTGAACTTGCGGAACCATTAGGGGGAACGGAGCAGGAGCGCGGGGATTGCATCCCCGTACCCCGCCCGGGGAGTTCCTCCCCGGACCCCGGAATCTGATCCAAAGATAAAAACGCCCTGGCTGCAAAGCCGGGGCGTTGGTCTTTCTGCTTAAAAATGGTTGGCTCAGACCGCCTCGCGCTTGCGTTTCCTGGCGTAGCAGTCCATGCCGATGATGAGCACGATGATGATGCCGCGGATGAGCTGCTGCGAGTAGCCGCCGATGCCCAGCATCCCCATGCTGTTGGAGATCAGCTGGATGACGAACAGGCCGATGAAGCTCTCATAGATGCCCCCGATACCGCCGGCAAAGGACGTGCCGCCGATCACGATGCCGCAGTTGACCAGCATGCCCGTGGTGTCCCCGTAAATGGAGGAACCGGTGTTCATCCGGGAAGCCAGCAGCACGCCTGCCAGGGCCGCCGTGCTGCCGCTGATGACAAAGGCCATCCATTTGGTCCGGATGACGTTGATGCCGGAGTTCTTGGCGACCTCATAGTTGCCGCCGATGGCGTAGCAGTTCCTGCCGAAGCCCGTGAACCGGAGCAGGCAGAAGAATGCGGCCAGCAGCACCGCCATGTAGACAACCAGGGAGGGGATGCCAAAGAACTGCTGGTTTGAAATCTTCATGAACTCCATGTTCCTGCTGGAGAGCGGGCTGGCGTTGGTCAGCTGCTGGGCGACGCCTTTGAGCAGCAGGCCCATGCCCAGCGTGATGATGAAGGGTTCCGTCTTCTGATGGACCACCAGAAACCCGTTCACCAGGCCGACCAGGGCGCCGCTGAGGGTGCCCGCGAGGAAAGCAAGCCAGAAGGGATAACCTGCGTTGACCAGCATGATGGCCAGGATGCCGCCGATGCTCATGGTCCCGCCGACGGACAGGTCGCAGGCGCCGCAGATCACCACCACCGTCACGCCAAAGCCGATGATCTCGATGATGGAGGTCGAGCGAAGCATATCCAGCCAGTTGTAGGGAGTGAAAAAATTGGTGTCAAAGAACAGCATCAGCGTGACCAGTGCGAGGATCGCCAGGACCGCCTTCTGCCGGGAGAGGGACTTCCAGACCTTGTTTAAAACCGATGTCATGCTCATCTTGTCATCCCCTACAGACGTTTCCTGTTGTCAAGCCAGATGGCAGTGACCAGCACCGCGCCGTTCATGACCGTCTGCATGTAGGTGGACAGCCCCAGCAGATTCATGCAGTTGGACAGCAGGGTGATCAGAAACACGCCCAGGAGTGTCCGCAGGACGTTCCCCTTCCCGCCCGCGAGGGTCGTGCCGCCCACCACGACGCAGAGGATCGCATTGGCCTCGTATCCCGTGCCGAGCGTCGCCGTCGCGGTAGTCACCCGGGACATCAGGACGATGGAGCCGAACGCCGACATCAGCCCGTTGATGGTGTAGACCATCTGCATGGTGCGGTTGATGTTGAACCCGCACAGGTAGGCGGCCGTCTTGTTGCCGCCCATCAGGCTGATGGACCGGCCCGCCAGCGTCCTGGTCTGGAAAAAATACATGATGGCCAGGATGACGGCGAAGATGAGGATGGAGATGGGGACGCCCAGGAAACTGCCCGAGCCGATCGCGGTGAACATGTCATAGGGCCTGGTGGACCGCGCGATGCGCAGCGTCTCCGCGTTGGTGACCAGAAGGCCCACCGCGATGAAGACGGAGCTCATGCCGTAGGTGATGAACAGCACCTCTGCCTGGATGGTGGCGCCGAACTTGGTCAGGATGGTGCTGTTCAGGTACCCCAGCAGGGCGCCCGCCAGAAGGCCGCACAGCAGCGCGCCCACCTGTCCGAGCGGGTTGATCAGGGAGGCCGTGATGACGCTGACCAGCGACACCATGCCCACGACCGAGAGGTCGATGAACCCGCCGATGATGACAAAGGTCATCCCCAGCGCCACGAAGGCGAGGGAGGTCATCTGCCGGAGGATGTTGGTCAGGTTGCGGGCCATCAGGAACTTTGGCTGGATGACCGCGGTCATTGTGACCAGCACGATGATCCCAAGCAGAACGAGGTTCTGGTTGAAGAATCGCAGGAGCTTGTTTTCGTTTCTCATCTTGCGGCCCTTTGCACTCAGCCGATCGCCCTGCTCATGATTTCCGCTGCAGAGGCGGTCTCGGGGTTGAATTCGCCGGTCACCCTGCCCTCGCAGATCGTCAGGACACGGTTGCTCATGTTGAGAACCTCGGGAAGCTCGGAGGAGATCATGATGATCGAGCCGCCCGCTTCCACGATCCTGTTCATCAGGGTATAGATCTCATACTTGGCGCCGACGTCAATGCCCCGGGTGGGTTCGTCAAGGATCAGGATCCGGGGATCCAGTTCCAGCCAGCGGCCGACGATGCACTTCTGCTGGTTGCCGCCGGAGAGGTTGCCGAC
>CAZVSG010000021.1:15122-16608 GCA_964629345.1 uncultured Christensenella sp.
AGGCCCATGCCGGCGACCATTGCTTCCTTTGGGTTTCGGGCCCTTATTTGCTTTCCGCTCAGGCGCAGGGTATGGCTCCTGACCCTGTCCGCGCCGTAGACTGCCCGGACGATCTCTGTCCGGCCCGCGCCGACCAGCCCCACAAACCCCAGGATCTCGCCTTTGTTCAGGGTAAAGCTGACGTCATGCAGCTTGCGGGTGCTGAGGTTCTTCACCTCCAGCAGCGGCTCGCCGACACAGTGCGTCCGCGGGGGATACTCATTGTCAATGGTCCGCCCGACCATCTTTTCGATCATCTCGCTGCGCGTCATCTCGCTGACCGGACGGGAGTCGATCACGCAGCCGTCGCGCATGACGGTCACGATATCGCAGTATTCAAAAATCTCGTCCAGCTTATGGCTGATATAGATGGTGGAGATGCCTTTGTCCCGCAGCTGGTTGATGATCTTCCCGAGCCGCTTGAGCTCCTCCGAGGTCAGGGAGCTGGAGGGCTCGTCCATGATGATGAGCCGGGAATCAAACGACAGCGCCTTGGTGATCTCCACGATCTGCATTTCCGACGCGCTCAGGTCGCCCACCTTGGCGTAGGTGCTGATCCTGCTGCCGATGCTGTCCAGCAGCGCGCGCGCCTTTTTGTGCACGCCCCGCATCCCGCCCATCTCCCGGAAGCGGCCCAGGTAAATGTTCTCGCCCACCGACATGGTGTTGACGAGGTTGAACTCCTGGTAGATGATGCTCAGCCCGCGCCGCAGCGCCTGGACGGGGGTGGTGTGCTCAATGATTTTCCCGTCAAACTCGATGGTTCCGCTATCTTTTTCGTAGACGCCCGAAAGGATCTTCATCAGCGTGGATTTCCCCGCGCCGTTCTCGCCCACGATGCCGTATACGACGCCGGCGGGCACCTGGATGGAGACGCGGTCCAGCGCTTTGACGCCGGGGAAGCTTTTGCACACGTCCCTGACGACGAGGATGCTCCTGCCTGACTGGCTCACATTCAAGGCCTCCGTGAAAATACTCTTTGACCGATCGCCCCGGAGGGCCCGGGGCGATCGGTCCATGCTGCCTTATTCAGCCTTGGGGTCTTACCACTTCGGATAGGGGAAGGTGCTCACGTTGGCCGGGGTCACGACGTCCAGCGCGGTGAAGGTCACCTCGTCGTAGGGCTCCTTGTTGAGGATCTTCTGGATGGTGTCCAGGGTGTCGGTGGTCATGCGGGTGAAGTTCTGGCCGATGCACAGCTGCTGCGTGCCCTCAATGACCTGGTCGTAGCCGATCATGCAGCCGTCCACGCCGATGACGTACACGCCTTCAAGCAGGTTCGCGGCCTTCAGGGCCTCGATGCACCCGGTGGCCCCGATGTCCCAGTGGCAGTAGACGGCCTGGATCTCATCGCCGTAGAGGGTGATGAAGTCGTTCATGATGTTCATCGCGTCGTCCGAAGACCAGCGCGGGCAGTATGCCGGTTACTTCATCCTGTTCACCGTGC
>CAZVSG010000021.1:16676-20741 GCA_964629345.1 uncultured Christensenella sp.
GTCGTCGGTGCCGCACATGAAGTCGCGGTACTGCTTGAACTCCTCAGGGACCTCGGAGGAGTACATGCCCACGATGACGCCCGCTTTCTGCGCTTCCATGAAGCTGGGGATCATCGCGCTGGGGTCGGTCGGGTTGATGGAGATGGCGGCGAAGCCCTCCGCGATGCAGGTGCCGATCGCGGCCACGCCTTTCTGCGGATCATACCCTTCCTCAAACAGGTAGGGGGTGAACCCGTACTGGGGGGCATACTCCTGGAACTGGCTCCAGGCGAATGCCTGGGAGGCGTTCTCCAGCGACTGGGTGATGAAAGCGATCTTGACCTCCTTTTGTTCTGCAAAGGCAGCAGCCGAGACGCTCATCGCCAGTACAAGAACCAGAAACAGACTCAGGATCTTTCTCATGACATTTCCTCCTTATATCTTTGCGGATAGCCTCCGCAAGAAGAACGAGGCAGAACGGCGCTGTCAGATGACCGGTATTCCAAACTTCAACATGGACATTATAGGGCATTTTCTTCCCAGATACCACCCGCAAAACAGCACATAAGGTGCGAAATTCTGAACCTATTCCCTTTCCGTCCCTTCGCTGCACAGGCTGCGGCGCTTCCACTCGCTGGGCGTCATGTCCGCGTCTTTCCTGAATGCGTGGGAAAAGTATTTGGGCGAGCTGAACCCGGTCAGGTCCGCGATTTCCTCAATGGTCCGCGTCCCGTAGGAGAGCATGGCCTTTGCCGTCTCAATGCGGACGCTCCTTAAGTAGATGCCTGGCGGCACGCCGACTTTCTGTCTGAATATCCGGCTGAGGTAGGAAGAACTGACGCTGACGGCCTTGGCCAGGCCGTCCACTGTGAGCGGTTCGGCAAGATGGTCGTGCATGAAGCGGACCGCGCGTTCAAACGGACGTGACGAGATCAGGCCGTCCTGCACGTTTCCGCCCAGGGCTTTCCGGGCGATGAGGATGATGGCGGCCTTCGCGTAGTGCTGGATGAGCGCGGGCTCCGGCTGATCGGACGTATACTCCGCGTGCATGTGCTCCAGCAGCCACTTGACGGGCAGGCCCCTGTCGTCCTGGACCCAGATCATGCCCGGCACCTGGAGGGGGCCCAGGTCCGCCCAGACACAGAAAATATCATGGCTTCCGCGGCCCCGGAACTTCTCGGAATGATACATTCCCCGCGGATAGACGATGACGTCATAGTCGCCCGCGCTGGAATGGGCTTCCGTGGTGGAGATCTCCACGTCGCCGTTGAGGAAGTAGATGAGCTCCACGACGTCGTGCATGTGCCGGGTCAGGTTCCAGTTGCCGCTCTTCCCGTCGAAGCGCTTGCAGAACACGATCCTGATGTCCGTCCTGTCCAGCTGCCTGCAAAATTCGCCCAGCCGGTCCGTCCGTGCCGCGGTGCCCGAATCGTTCCGCATCGGCATCCTCCCTGGTATCAGACGATGTCCATTTCCTTAACGAGCTCCGCCGCGCCGATGACGCCCGTGTCGCGCCCGAGCTGCGCGAACCGGAACTCAACCGGCTGGGGCACGTGGTTGTACCGGTCAAACTCCTCCCGCATCGCCCCGAACAGCGCTTCCCCGCAGTTGGTGAGCCCGCCGCCGAAAACAAACAGATTGATGTTGAGCAGCTGATAGATATTGAACACGCAAACGGCCAGGTAATGGGAAATCTGCCTGATGGCGGTCTTTGCCAGCGCATCGCCTGCGCTGCAGGCCGCCATAATGGTTTCGCCGCTGATGTCCGCCTGGGAAAGCACGCTCATGTCCCCCTGGGCGAGCCTGTTTTTAACGTGTTCGACGATGTAGCGCCCTGAAGCGTAGGACATGAAGCAGCCCCTGTTTCGGCACCCGCAGGTCAGGCCCTCGTCCGGCGTGTTTAGCATGTTCCCGCGTTCCCCGGCCCAGCCATAGCTGCCCCGGAAGACCCTGCCATTGATCACGATGCCGCATCCAAGGCCGGTACTGACGGAAACGTAGACCATATGCCGCGAACCTCGGCCTGCTCCGAACCGGTGCTCCGCAAGCGCCGCTACGTTGGAGTCATTGTCCAGGACGATCTTGGTGTTGATGCGCTGCGCGATGTAGTCGCGCATCGGGAACTCACAGATGTTCGTCATGGCAGAGGTCATGCACACGTAGCCCCTGTCAAACAGCAGGAAGGACGGCATCACGATGCCGATACCCGTCAGGTCATTCACCGAAAGACTGTTTCTCTTCAGCATGACCTCAACCTTTGAGATCACCGTATCCGAAAACGCGACGCCGTCGGCGTCTGTGTCCGTCCTGTGCTGCAGGCGGTCCACGGCCTTTCCGGATTCATCAAAAACGCAATAGGCGACCTTCGTGCCGCCCGCGTCCACGCCGACTGTGTACTTCCCGTTCATCGTATCCCTCTTTTACTCTCATCATAATGTGAGCATGTCAGGATGTCAATTCAGTATTTTTTGTCCAATCAACAGCTTCATGATACAGGAACCGGTCGGAAACCAACCCTCCGGCAAATCAGGCATCACGACATATCCCAATCTTGTGCAAACTGAACAGGCGGCGAAAAAGCCGCCTGTTCAAACACGACGAGTTCAGGGCCTTGCTTATGACAAAGCCTCGTCCAGCGCCCGGCGCATGACGTCCTTGTCGGGCTTCATGCCCGTCCACATCCGGATGTTGATCGCCGCCTGGTTGATGAGCATGCCGGTGCCCGTGTTCCATTTCGCGCCGCGCGCCTGCGCCGCCCGGAGGAACGGTGTGACCGCGGGGTTGGGGATCACGTCCTGCACAAACATCGACGGCAGGATCGTCCCGATGTCCACATCGGGGATGGCGTCCACGTCGGGGTACAGACCGATGGGGGTCGCGTTGATCAGGATATCGGTGTCCCCGGGGATCTGATAGGTGCCTTCCCAGCTGACGTAGCGGGGATTCCTGCAGACGCGGTCCAGCAGGTCCATCAGGCTGTCGCCCAGCGCTATGTCCTGGGGGCGGTTGACGACGGTGATGTCCCCTGTGCCGGCCAGGCACAGCTCCACGCAGATCGCCCGCGCCGCCCCGCCGGCGCCCAGGATCACCGTTTTCTTTCCTTTCGGGTCAACGCCGTTCTCGCGCAGCGACTCCATGAACCCCTTGCCGTCCGTGTTGTCGCCGAACAGGTGCCCGTCTGTGTTCACGATGGTGTTGACGGCGCCGATCAGCTTCGCCGCCTCGCTGAGTTCGTCCAGAAAGGGGATCACCTTGATCTTGTGCGGGATCGTGCAGTTGACGCCGCGCATCCCGAACGCCTTCAGGCCCCTGACCGCATCTTCCAGCGCGTCCGGCGCGACGTCGAGGGTCAGGTACCGCCACCGCTTGAGGCCCAGGTCCGCAAACGCCGCCTCCTGGATGACTTTGCCGGGGTTTTCCGCCGCCGGATGCCCAAATAAGCCGACCAGGTTGTCCAGATAGTTCTGCTCTTTCATTGCCCGTCTCCTCCTTGATGATCAATCTCCGGATTTGTCCTGCCGGCCGCGGCGTAGTACACCGCGCCGACTGCCTGCCCGAACTGGGCCACTGTGTAAACAGGGTCGTCCCTGAGGTCCATCATCAGGGGTGTGTAGGCCATGGAGTCGTCCGCCGCTTGGAACTCTGCCGGAAGCAGCCGCGCTGCGCCCTCCTGCATGAGCTCAAACACACGCCTTCTTTTCACGAACCGCCCGAAAAGGACGCGCGACTTTGTCTTCGGGCACAGGATATCCTCGGTTTCCCCCCAGGTCACCGCAAGGTATTCGCCGATTTCACGGAAGACCTCCTCCGCCTCCGGAACACCCTGGCACGCCATGGACATGATCCGCTCCAGCAGGGGCTTTCGCATGTCGGCGGGCTGGGTGACTGCGAACACGCCGCCGCCGCGGCGCATGATGAGTCCGGCATCGAAAAGCTCCCGGATCTGCCCCTCATTGAAATGTTTGAAAACCAACCGGTACGCGCCGCTCTGGCTGGCGTATTTCTGCAGCGTGCCCGCAAGGCCTGTATTGAAATTCCGGGTGCTCCTCAGGTCCAGCACGCCGTGGGCGCGCTCCGGCCGGCTGC
>CAZVSG010000021.1:20751-25474 GCA_964629345.1 uncultured Christensenella sp.
TGTATACTTCCAGCGGGATCTGCGGGATTTTTCCCTCCTCATCGATCCAGCCGGTGCCGAGCTCCGTGCCCAGCGTATGGGCGAAGATGCCGTCAGGGACCTCCGCCGCTTTTTCGGGGCTCGACGCCAGTTCCGCCGCGGCCGTATAGGCCGCCATCGAGCCGTCATTGGTCATGCGGACGATCCCGCCGGGGGCAAGGCATTCCCCCAGCAGGTCTTTCAGGACGGTGAGCCTTGTGAACTCCTTTTCATAATCAGGCGAAGCCTCTCGGATGCCCCGGGTCTTGAGCGTCTCGCCGCCCACGATCAGGTTGTCGATCACGACGTCGGGAAAGCAGACGCCGAGGGCGTCAAACCCAGGGATGTCCAGCGCGCTTTCAATCTCCGCCGTCGCGGCGGCCATCGTCTCCGCAGCGGCGGCTTTATCAAGCATCCTGACCCGGACGTCCTGCAGCTTCCGGGGCGACTTCTCCGTCACGCAAAGGGCCGCGCGCATCACCCGGGCCAGCAGCAGGATCGGCTGGATGAGCTCATCGATGTGCCGGAACACGGCGGGGTGCCAGTCGTATTCCTTCACCGCACAGATCTTTCCGTCCAGCACGCCCACGGCCTTGATGTCGGTACCTCCGACATCCATGCCGCACAGGCGGCCTGAGCGCGCGTTCAAAACAGCGCGGCGGAAAACCGAGGCCGCGTCCCGCCCCGGGGCCTTCCTTTCCCGGGCCGGCGCCTGCGGTTCTCCCTCCTCCATCAAAAAACGGAACGGGGCGCGGCGGAGCGCTTCGTTCGCGCGGTCCGTCACGTTGAGGCACTTGCCATAGCCTTTGCGCTCGCTTCTGGGCTTTTTTACGTCAAACACGGCGGGAAGGGATGCGCAGAGTTCCCTTGCCCAGGCGTTCCCGTAAGGAACCGTCAGCGTCATGGTTTTCCCGCCCAGGACGGAGATCAGGTTGTAGATCCTGGCGTAGAAATACTCCCGCACAAACGCGTCCTCGCCGGGGTCACGCGGGAGCGGAAGCCTTATAAGGTATGACATCGCGCCGCCAAGGGTCAGGTCGACCCGGCAGAGGATCCCATTGTCCGAATCCCGGAAGGCATCCCTGACCCGGCTGAGATAGACGCAGCGGCCCTCGTCCGCCTGCCGGATCAGGTCCCTGAGCGTGTCAGTCATTTTTTCACCTCACAGCACATGCAGCCCGCGGCTCTCCGCGATGGCTTTGAATCCCTGCATTTCGGAGGGCGAAAAGGGTTTCTGGCCGCTGTCAAATCCGTAGTCCCACCGGAGGGAGCGGTATTTCTCCCGGCACATCGGGTTAAAATTGATCAGCTCATAGGGGATGGACGGGTCCACTGACGCGATGAAATCCGCGATCCCCGCGATGTTCTCCTCATCCGCGGTAAAGCCGGGGATCAGCGGGGTCCTCAGGCGCAGGGTCGCCCCCCGAGCCGCAAGGCGCCGGATGTTCCGCAGGATGACCGCGTTGCTTCTTCCCGTCGCCGCCTTGTGCCGCTTGGGATCGATCAGCTTGATGTCCGCGATGACCTCGTCGCAGGCGTCCGCCAGCGTGTCAGCGACATCCGGGCTCGCGTACAGGCTGGTCTCGGCCGCGGTCCCGATGCCCCTTTCGCGGCAGGCTTTCAGGAGCGCTGCGGAGAACCCCGGCGAAAAGGCCGGGTCCCCGCCCGAGAGCGTGACGCCGCCGCCCGCCGTCCTGTAAAACACCTCGTCCTTCAGGATTTCCCGCATGGCTTCCGCGACGGTCATTTCCTGCGCGTCAAAGCGGAGCGCCCCCGTGGGGCAGGCCTGGATGCAGGCCCCGCACCGGGTGCAGGCGTCGTGGTCGATGCGGACACCTTCTTCGTCAAAACCGATGCACTTCTCCGGGCAGGCCGCGGCACAACTGCGGCAGAGGATGCAGAGGCTCCTCGCGTACCAGACGTTGATGCCGGGGGTCAGCCCTTCCGGGTTCTGGCACCAGCGGCACCGCAGCGGGCAGCCCTTGAGGAAAAGGACCGTCCGGATGCCGTTGCCGTCATTCACGCCGAAGCGCTTGATGTCAAATACCAATGCCTTGGTCATATGTCGGCGTAGGAGGTGCGCTCGATGATCTCCTGCTGCAGGTCGGGCGCCAGCTCCGTGAAGTAGGCGGTGTACCCCGCCACGCGGATCGTCAGGCTGCGGAACAGCTCCGGCTGCTTCTGGGCGGCCAGCAGGTCCTCCCGGTTGACGACGTTGAACTGGGCGTGGATGATCCTCAGCGCCACCAGCGCCCTGATCAGCCCAACGAACTTCCGGATGCCGTCCCGGCTTTTGAAGAGCGAGGGGAGGAACTTCATGTTCAGCAGCGTGCCGTTGCTGCCCAGCAGGGAGTCCACGCGGGAAACGGACTTGAGCAGCGCCGTGGGGCCGCGGACGTCCCGCCCGTATACCGCGGACATCCCGCCGTCGGCCAGCGGCTCGCGCGCCCTGCGGCCGTCCGGCGTCGCGCCGACGTTCTGGCCCATGGGCACGTGCGCGGACACGGTGTACAGGCCTGTGTGGTAAGGGCCTCCCCGTGCGTTGCGGTATGAAGCGAACTTGGCCGTGAAGCGGCTGATCCACCGGTGGGCGATCTCGTCCACCCACTCCACGTCGTTGGCGTACTTGGGGGCTTTGTTCAGCATCCTGAGGCGCAGGATCTCATTTCCCTCATAATTGTTGCGCAAAGCTTCCAGCATCTCTCCCCGGTCCACAATACGCTCGTCATAGACCAGCGCCTTGAGCGCCGCCAGGCTGTCGGCGATGTTGGCGCACTGGATGGCCTGGATGCCCGACAGGTTGTAGTGCGCGCCGCCCGCCGTCACGTCCGTCCCTTTCTCCATGCAGTCGTTCACCACGCCTGTGAGGAAGGGGGAGGGCAGGATCTCCGCGTGCGCCTTCTCCACTGTTTCACAGCAGGCGATCATGCGGCCGAAGAAGAAGTCGATCTGCTTTTCAAAGGCGGTCTCCACGTCGCCGTAGGTTTCATGATCCGCCAGCGTCCCCGTGCGGGCGCCCATCTGTTCCCCTGTCAGCAGGCAGACGCCGTCGTTGAGCGCCAGCTCCAGCGCCTTGACCAGGTTGAACATCGCGGCGTCGCTCCATCCCAGGGAGTTGCCCATCGTGGTCAGCTCGACGCAGCCGACGACCGCGTAGTTGCGCGCGTCTTTTTCGCTGATGCCCTGGCGCATGAGCGCGGGGATGACCGCCTCGTCGTTGAACAGCTGGGGCATGCCGCTGCCCGTCCCGATGACCTGCGCGCAGCGCGTCAGGAAATGCTCCGGGGAGCCCTCAAAGACGCGCGCGGAGAGGTTGGGCTGGGGCAATCCCAGGTGTTCCTGGGCGCGCAGGAAGAGGTAGGTGAGCTCGTTGGAGGCATCCCGCCCCTGTCCGTCCTGGCCGCCGACGGCCACGTTGAAACCGATGGGGAAGCCCGCGAAGTACCTGGCGCTGCCGGAGGAGCGCAGGTAGACGATCTGGTTGAATTTCAGAAACAGGCACTCGATGATCTCCAGCGCCCCCGCATCGGTCAGCTCGCCGGAATCGATGTCCTTCCTGTAGTAGGGGTACAGCACCTGGTCCAGCCGGCCCGGGGAGAAGGAGGAGGCGTTTGACTCCATCTGCAGGATGACGTAGAGGAACCAGGTGGCCTGCACAGCTTCGCGGAAGGTTTCGGGCGGCCGGTCGGCAAGCTTGCCGCAGACCGCCGCGATCCGTGCCAGCTCCCCGTCCGGGTCCCCGTCTTCCGCCGCCATCCGGACGGCCAGGGCGGCGTACCGGCGCATGAAACCCCGCGCGCCCTCCATCGCGATGACGATGCCCTCATAGAATTCAGCCTTTTCAGGGTGCTTTGCCTGCAGCCGTTTGGCGTCGTCCGCTATCCCTGCGGGGCCCAGCGCCAGCCATTTGGCGGTGTCCGGGCAGATGTGCCCCTGGGCGTGGTCGGTCTGGTTGATCTTCGCGACCTTGCCGATCGCCTTCATTTCCGGCCCGATGCGCTCCTCCAGCCGGTCCTCCAGCGTCCGCCCCGCCCAGAACGGCAGGATGTCCCTGCGGAACTCCTCGATATCCCCGGAATGGACCAGGAACTTGTCCTGGGGCCGGTCCGGGAGCGACTCAAACTCGCGGTCCACCCAGCTTAAGCCGGACTCCGGGAAGATGACGCCCGCCCGGACGCCGGCGGTCCGGTTCCCGACGATCAGCTCGCCCCGGGTGATGCGGATGACGATGTTCGCAAGGGATTCCCGAAGCGCCGCCGCGCGCAGCAGATTGACCGGAAGGTCCGGGTTGTCACGGTAGACCCTTGTTACGATCCGCGCCTGCTCGATGGAGGCATAGCGGGGCTCAGCAAGGATGTCTTCCTTCAGCTTCCGGGCGCGGAGGGGTTGCTGCAAACCATCGATCTGCTGATAGGTCAATTCTTTTTTCCTCCTGAGGGGGGCTGTCCGGGGTTCTGTCGTTCTGATCTGATTTTATCGCGGAGCCAGCCTTCGCACAAGCGCACAAACTGGCGAATAGGTGCGCAAAACTGAACCGCCCGCTGCCATTGTTCCCCTTGGCAAGGCGGCCCTGGGCACCCCGCCCGTTTCCTCAATCCATCAGGGCGGGGAGAGGGACGAGGCCTGCGTATCGACAAATATTGATGCTCTGTAAGCGTCAAACGCACCCATTCACCCTGCACTGATTTGGCGTGTTGATTGGCAT
>CAZVSG010000022.1:0-25047 GCA_964629345.1 uncultured Christensenella sp.
ACCCATTATAACGTCATTGATACGGCCGGGATCCGCAGAAAGCGCGCGGTCGAGGACCAGAGCCTTGAACGCTACAGCGTCCTTAGAAGCATCGCAGCCATTCATCGCTGCGACGTCGCGATCCTTGTGATCGACGCGCTCGACTCCGTGACAGAGCAGGACATGAAGATCGCCGGCATGATCCGCGATGAGGGAAAGGCGGCGATCATCGCAGTCAACAAGTGGGACGCGCTTGACAAAGAAACCGGAACGCTGGAAAAATACCGCCTTGATGTGCTGGACAAGCTGAAATTCTTAAGCTATGCCCCGGTCCTTTTCATTTCCGCCCTGACCGGACAGCGGGTCATGCAGGTCTGGGATACGGTTTCGCTTGTCTATGCCCATGCCGGAGTACGGATCCCCACTGGGCACCTCAATGATCTGCTGGGCGAAGCCCAACTGAGCCTGCAGCCCCCCATGGAGGGAGGGCGCCGCCTGAAAATCTTCTACGCGACACAGCAGGGGGTCTTTCCCCCATCCTTTATCCTCTTTGTCAATGACGTCAGCCTGATGCATTTCTCCTATGAGCGCTATCTTGAAAACCAGTTCCGGAAATCCATTGACTTCACCGGCACACCCATTCGATTCCTGCTCAGGGAAAGGGAGAAGGAGGGCGGACAATGACACTGATGCAGTATCTGCTGATCATTACGGCAGCCTATTTGATCGGAAGTTTTTCCAGCGGGATCCATATTTCCTCCAGCCAGGGCAGGGACATCCGTTCTGAAGGAAGCGGGAGTTCAGGCGCAACCAACGTTGCCCGCGTTTTGGGGACACGTTTTGGGCTGCTGACTTTTGCCTGTGATTTTTTGAAAACGGCCCTTGCCGTCGGCTTTGGCTGGTTCATCAGCGGCAGGGCCGGTGCGCTGGCAGCGGGGATCTTTGTAGTCATCGGCCATAATTGGCCGGTATATTACCGCTTCAGGGGAGGCAAAGGAGTCGTCTGTTCCACGGCAGTGCTCCTGATCCTGTTTCCCCTTGAAGCCCTGGCCGCAGGCGCGGCGGCCATCCTCGTCATCTGGCTTTCCAGATACGTGTCCCTTGGCAGTTTGGTCCTGCTGCTTGCAAGCGCTGTATTGATTTCCATCTTCAGGGGATTTCTCCCGTCAGGCCTGTGGTCAGTGATTCTCCTTGGCCTGGCTTTGTTCCAGCACCGCTCCAATGTTGCCCGGCTCATTCAGGGACGGGAGAACAAGCTGTCCTTCAAACACTGACCGATCCCCGTTCATCAAATCAACGATGACCGCCGATCCATGACGCCAGATCGATGTCTTCCAGCGTATTAGCCCGCAGATGAGCGCCCTTATGATTCCTGGCTGCCCCGACCGCGAGGACCGTCATGCCCGCGCTGAGCGCCGCTTCCACGCCCGCGTCGGCATCTTCGACCACCAGGCAGTTTTCAGCGGGCAGGCCCAGCTTCTCCGCCGCGACCAGGAATACATCCGGGGCTGGCTTGCTCCGCTTGATATCGTTTCCGTCAGCGACTGCGTCAAACATGTCTTCTACACCAACGCGCCTGATGATGTTCGGCGCGTTTTTGCTTGAGGAGCCGACTGCCGTCCTGACACCCATCTTTCTGAGCGCCTGCAAGGTCTTTTTCGCGCCGGGCAGCAGCGCGTTCTGGTCGAGATGCGAGATCAGCTCAACGTAGTATCCGTTCTTCCTTGCCGCCAAGGCCTGTTTTTCTTCTTCAGAATATGGCCTATTCGCTCGTTCAAGGATGATCTCAAGACTTTCCATTCGGCTCACGCCCCGCAGCCGCTGGTTGATTTCCCTGTCAAAGCAGATCCCTTCTTCATCAGCCATCCTCTTCCAGGCTTCATAATGGCAGTCATCCGTTGTCACAAGAACCCCGTCAAGGTCAAATATCACAGCCTTGATCATTTTTCCTCCATCCCATTGAAGCTACAGTGAAAAGAAACTGACCTGGTTCGTTTTGCTCAACCCATTCAGGACCCCGCCCTCACGCAGCTGCTCAATGGCGGAGCTGCTGATCTTCGCTTTGCTTTTAAGGTCTTCAACGGAATGAAAGCCTTCGGCGCGCGCCGCCGCGAGCCCGCGGGCAGCGTTTTCGCCAAATCCGGGCAGGGAGCTGAACGGACAGCGGAGCGCGTTGCCTTCGATCAGGAACAGGGAGGGATCGCTCTTGTACAAATCGACCGGCAGGAAGGTGAACCCGCGAAGAAGCATCTCGCGCACAAGCTCGAGAACGATGATCTCCTTCTCGCTCTTATCCGTCATTTCCTTCTTGCTGAGCCTGTTCAAGGCTTCAAGCTCCTCATCGATGAAGGAGACCGGCCTTGTCATGCTCAGCGCATTGAACTCCTTCCCCCTGATGCTGAAATAGGCTGAGTAGTAGACCAGGGGCCTGTAGACCTTGAACCATCCGACCCGCATCGCCATGGTCACGTAGGCCACCGCGTGCCCTTTCGGGAACATATAGGCGATCTTCCAGCAGCTCTTGATGAACCAGTCCGGCACGTCGTGCTCCAGCATTTCCTGTTCCATTTTCGGCGTCAGGCCTTTGCCCTTGCGGACGCTCTCCATGATGTTAAAGGCCATTTTGCTGCTGAGGTTCCTGTCCATCAGCGTGGTCATGATGTCCTCGCGCGTGCAGATGCACTCAGCCAGGGTGGCGGTCCCCTGCAGGATGAGGTCCCTCGAGTTGCCCGCCCATACCTCCGTGCCGTGCGACAGACCGGATATGCGGATCAGGTCAGCCATGGTGCTGGGTTGTGTCTCCTCCAGGATTCCCCGGACAAACGGCGTTCCGAATTCCGGGATGCCAAGCGTTCCAGTGCTGCATTTCAGCTGTTCCTTGCTGAGTCCCAAGGCTTCGGGCGTTCTGAACAACGACAGCACCTTGGGGTCCCCCAGCGGGATGTCCTGATATTTGACGCCGGAGAGATCCTCCATCATCCGGATCATGGTCGGATCATCATGGCCCAGCACGTCCACCTTCACCAAGATGTCGTGCATGGAGGCAAAGTCATAATGCGTCGTGACCGCGCTGGATGCCTGATCGTTCGCCGGCCGCTGGATGGCGGTAAACTGGTTGATTTCATAGGCTTTCGGCAGGATCACCATTCCGCCCGGATGCTGGCCGGTGGTGCGTTTCACCCCGATGCAGCCCTGTGCCAGCCTGGCTTTCTCAGCCTGGGACACCGTCATCCCCCGCTCCTCCAGGTATTTGAGCACGTAGCCGAAGGCTGTCTTTTCCTGAAGCGTGCCGATGGTGCCGGCGCGGAATACGTACCCCTCGCCAAACAGCTCTTCGACGTATGCATGCGCGGTCGGCTGGTATTCGCTGCAGAAGTTCAGGTCGATGTCCGGCACCTTGTCGCCTTCAAAGCCCAGGAAGACCTCAAAGGGAATGTCATAACCGTCCTTGAACATGATCTTTCCGCAAACCGGGCACTGCCGGTCAGGCAGGTCGACCCCCACCTGGCACCCGGAGGGAACGTTGAAGTCCGTCGTCCTGCAGGCGCGGCAAGAATAGTGAGGCGGAAGAGGATTGACCTCGGTGATGCCGCACATCGTCGCCACAAGGGAGGAACCGACGGAGCCGCGGCTGCCGACCATGTAGCCGTCGTCCTGGGATTTTCTGACCAGTTTCTGGGCGATGCTGTACAGCGTCGCGTATCCGTATCCGATGATCGCGTTGAGTTCTTTCAGCAGCCTGTCCCTGATGACCGCGGGCAGAGGGTCTCCATAACGCTCGACAGCGCTGCCCATTGCGATTCCCCTGACAGCCTCCTCCGCGTCCTCCCAGACGGGAGCAAAGGTGGTCTTCCCTTCAGGATGGACGGGATACAGCGTGATGCTGCCGATCATGCCGGCGATCTTCGCCGGGTTCAGAATGACGATCTCCCTTGCTTTCTCTGTTCCCAGCCAGTCAAAATCCGCCAGCATTTCCTCCGTCGTCTTGAGGTACAGGGGCGGCTGTTCATCGCATCCTGCCTTTTCCTGCGGAAGGCTGTTCTGGATGATGGATCGGAACACCGCGTCGCTGCTGTTCAGGAAATGCACGTCTCCGGTCGCGACGACTGGGATATTGAGCCGTTCCCCCAATCCGACGACGGCCTTTATGATTTCACGCAGCTTATCCCGGCTGATGATCTTTCCGCTCCTTAGGAGAGGTTCATGGTTTGCTTCCGGCTGGACCTCGAGGAAATCATAGAACCTCGCGATGCGTTCCAGTTCTTTTGCATTTTTGTTCTGCAGCAGGGCCTGGAAGACCTCGCCTTCCCAGCATGCGCTGCCGATGAGCAGCCCTTCGCGGTGCCTGATGATCTCATCCCGCGGCAGCAGCGGCTCATGGTAAAAATGCCGGATATGGGATAGGGAGACAAGGCGGTTGAGGTTCAGCATCCCCTGCTGCGAAGTGACCAGTAAGGTCAGGTGATGGCGGCTGTTGCGGTTGTACCCGGTGATCAGTTCATTGACGTCCTTGAGCGTCTTTGCTCCCTTTTCCCTTGCCTCATCAAGCATCTTCGCAAGGCACAGCGCAGTCGCGGTGGCGTCATTCACCGCCCGGTGGGCGTTCTTCAGCACGACGCCAAGATGCCTGCACAGATCCGCCAGCCGATACCGCTTCATCTTCGGATACAGTTTCTGCGCGAAGGCAAGCGTATCGATCTGGGCGAAAACAAACGTTCTGTCGATTCTTGCCATTTCCGCGCGCAGGAAAGACATGTCAAAGCTCGCGTTGTGCGCGGCCAGCGCCCTGTCGCCAATGAAATCCAGCAGTTTGGGAATCGCTTCACCTGCGCCGGGCTGGCCCTTGAGCATGTAGTCCTTGATGCCGGTGATCCGTTTGATGTCATCGCTCAGGGGAACGCCCGGATCGACCAGGGAGGAAAAAGAGTCGGTGACCTTTCCGCCCTGCAGGATCACCGCGCCGATCTCAATGATGCGGTCCGTCTGCGCGTTCAGGCCTGTGGTCTCAAAATCGAGCACGATGATGGGATCGTCCAGCTTTTTATCCCCCGGGGCAAGGATGATGCCGGTGTCGTCCATCATCGTGCCTTCCATGCCCGGGATCAGCTTGATGCCGTTTTTCCTGGCTGCTGAGAAGGCTTCGGGAAATGACTGGACCACTGAATGATCCGTGATCGCGATCGCGCTGTGTCCGAACTGCGCCGCGGCCTTGATAAGATCCGCCGCTGAAACCAATCCGTCCATGAAGCTCATGTGCGTATGGGCATGCAGTTCGATGCGTTTCTCCGGGGCAAGATCCTGCCGCACGGGAAGGTCATACTGATTGGCGTCCCTGACCATGAGGATCAGCGCGTTGTCATAGGTATCCATCTGGCATTCTCCCCGCACCTTCAGGCCGGCGCCGGGTTGAATGCGGGAGAGGATTTCCTCGATCTTCTTCTTTTCCAGTTCCGGATCGCTTTCCGGCAGATCGCTGCCCCTGAAGCCATTCCTTTTTCCGCCCAGAAACAATTTACAGATGATGCTGTCCGTGTAATCGGTCAGGTTGAACACCAACAGGATGGACTCGCTCTTCTGGATGTTTCGCTTTTCAACGCTGATCACTTTCCCCGCGAGTGTGACCCTGCCGGAGAGTTCAGTGAGCCCTTTGATCGGAACGTGTTCCGCCGAGATCATGCCGCCGACGATCTTCCTGCTCTTTTTTCTCGCTTTTTGACCCTGGGCTGCTCCCATTGCAGGGGCCGGCGCTATGGCGGGAGGCTCCGCCAGGAGTTCGCTTTCCCTTTTTCTCTCGTTCTTCTGCTGCTCGATCCTGGCAGCGATATCCTGCGCCAGACGGATCGAGATATTCGGCTTGATCAGGAAAACGTCATAGACCGCGTCGGACAGTTTCTGTTTGACTTCCGGTCGGTTCATATATTCAAACGGGAAAGATTCCGGCATGTCAAGAACGATGCCGCCTTGTTCAGGCGACCACTGAACGGCTTTGATATAGGGCGTCATGGCCGGATAGTGCTTCAGCAGGATGGTCTCAAAAAGACCGGCATATTTGGACGGATCATCAAGAAAATCCTGGCCAAGATCAGGCGAAGCCACGCGGAGGGAAATGCTCATCTGCGGGAAGGTGCGCCGAAGGATCTTTCTGATCAGAGCGAACTGGCCTTCTCCGACAATCGCCTGTGAGGTGAAAAACGCCAAGGCATGCTTTCTGTCGGTATAATACTCAATGTGGTCCAGGCGAAGCCTGTCCTTGAGTTCCGGGATGGCCTTGCTTACCTCATCAAAAAAATGCCTGTCGTTCATGCCTGGCCTGCCCGGGATCGATGATCCAAATCAAACTCATTGATCAGCTTCAGCAGCTGTGGCACAGGATCACCGGCAACTTTCCCGACAAGGTCACCCTTCACGTACAATGCGAACCCAGCTTTCCCGCCGCACAGCGCGATGTCCGCGCCCTTGGCTTCGCCCGGGCCGTTGACGATACAGCCCATCACGGCCACTTTGACAGGGGCTTTGACGTGCCGGGTTCCCTCTTCGACCGCGCGCGAGATCCCTTCCACGTCCACCATCGTTCTGCCGCAGGTCGGGCAGGAGATCAGTTCAAGCCCGCCGCGCAGGGAGAGCGCGCGGAGGATGCTGAGGGCAGCCTTCGGCTCTTCCAGGGGAGATCCTGTGAGGGAAACGCGGACCGTGTCCCCGATTCCATCCAGCAGCAGAACGCCGATTCCTATGGCGGATTTGACGGTCCCCTGTCCGGGCAGGCCGGCTTCAGTTACCCCAAGGTGAAGCGGGTAGAGAAAGGTCCGCGACGCCAGGCGGTAGGATTCGACGGTCAGACGGACATCGCTTGCCTTCATCGACAGGACGATATCGTCAAAGCCCGCTTTTTCAAGCAGGCGCACATGACCCGCCGCGCTGTCGACCAGCCCCTGGGCGGTGACGCCGCCGTCGCGCACAAGGATATCCTTCGGCACGGATCCGGAGTTGACCCCGATCCGGATGGGGATCCCGTGCGCTTTCGCACAGTCGGCGACCAGGCGCACCTCCGTTTCATTCCGGAGGTTGCCCGGGTTGATGCGAAGCTTGTCGATGCCGTTTTCAGCGGCCTGGATGGCTAGCCGATGATCAAAGTGAATGTCAGCCACCAATGGAACAGAGCTTTTGTCTTTGAGCGCGCGGACCGCCCTGGCACACTCGGCATCGTATACCGACACACGGACGATGTCGCATCCGGCCCGGGCCAGTTCGCTGATCTGCGCGGCGGTGGCCTCAACGTCCCTGGTATCCGTGTTTGTCATGGACTGGATGCTGACAGGGCTGCCGCCGCCTATCCGGACACTGCCGGCGTGGACTGCTTTTGTCATGATCCGGCTTCCTCAAAACAATCGAATGATGTCCCGAAACGTGATGAAGGCCATCAGCGCGAACAGGAGCACCATGCCTGCCGCGTGCACATAGGCCTCTTTCCTGATGGGCTTCCCCCTGACGCCTTCCACAATGAGGAACAGGATGCGGCTTCCGTCAAGGCCCGGAATGATCAGCAGGTTCATCAGCCCAAGGTTGATGGAGATGATGACCATCAGGGTGAGGTATCCCTGAAGCTGGGTCTGGCTGATCTCATCCACAATCATTTTGGTGATCCCCACCACGCCTGACACCTCGCCGATGCCCTCGCCGCGTGTGAATAGGTCTCTGATGGCGTTGATGACGACAGCGCCGGCCTGGACAGACAGGTCAAACGCGTTCCGGATCACCTGTACAGGAGTCCCGCGCACATTGGTGTAAGGCTGATAGACGGACATCACAATGCCGATCATGCTCCGGCCCGCCGCGGGGTCAAACATGGGTGTGATGCTCAGCTCCACTTCGCGCTCCGCGCCGTCCACCAGTCTGCCCACCAAAAAGAGCCTTTCGGCAGGCGTTTCACCCGCGCCGGTTTGCAGCAGTTCCGGGAGATCATCCGTTACAGCCTGTCCGTCAACCGCCAGGATCAGGTCCCCCGGCAGCATCCCGCCGGCCATTGCCGCGCCGTCTTCCACGACGGTTTGCACCTGCGTTCTGTAGGGGCCGTCCGGAACCGGGATACCGATGAGGGTGAACAGCAGGACTGCTGCGAGGAAAGCGAGCAGGAGGTTCATGACCGGGCCCATCAGGATCGTCAGCGCGCGTTTCCACACCGGGTATTTGGGAAAGGAGCGCGCATCCTCGGCATACTTGCCCGCCGTGTCATCTTCCCCATAGAACGCGCAGTACCCCCCAAGCGGGATGGCCCGAAGGAAGAACTCCGTATCATGCTTTTTCCTTTTCCATTTGAGAATGCTCGGGCCAAACCCGATCGCGAACTCCCGAACCGGGATCTTCAGCAGCCTTGCCGCAAAGAAATGACCCGCTTCATGCACCGTGATCAGAATACCGAACATCAGGACGGCCGCCAATATGTAAAGAACTGTCATAACCCCTCCGTTTTGCCTTCGCTGATCAGACTTCCGGCTGCGCTGCGCGCCGCCCTGTCCGCCTCCAGGACGTCTTCGAGGCTTTCCGCGGGGCGGGTTCCAAGGCGGGAAAGCGTCTCTTCCACGATCTGCGCGATCTGCCAAAACCTGATCCTGCCCTGCAGAAAGGCTTCCGCCGATACTTCATTGGCGGCGTTTAGGATGCAGCAGGCTGCCCCGCCCGCATGCAAAGCCTCATAGGACAGCCGCAGCGCCGGGAAGCGCGCAAGGTCCGGGGCTTCAAAATGCATTGTACCCAACTGGCCGAGCTGAAGGCGGGGACTGTCGCTGAGCATCCGCTCCGGATAACTCATCGCAAAAGCGATGGGCACTTTCATGTCGGGCAGACCCAGCTGAGCCAGCACTGCGCCGTCACGGAAACAGACCATCGAGTGAATGATGCTTTCCGGGTGAACGAGCACCTCGATCTGTCCCGGGCCGGCATCAAACAACCATCTGGCTTCGATGATCTCCAGCGCCTTGTTGAACATACTCGCCGAATCGACCGTGATCTTCCTTCCCATCCGCCAGGTCGGATGATTCAGGGCGTCGCTGAGGGTGGCTGACCTCATTCTTTCAGCTGTCCAGGAACGGAACGGCCCGCCGGAAGCCGTGAGGATGATTTTCTCGCATGGGTTCCCCCGCGCGGCCAGGAGGCATTGAAAAATGGCGCTGTGTTCGCTGTCGACCGGGATCAGCGTTGGGTCGGTCTTATCATGGGGACAGGCATTCATGACCAAATGCCCCCCGGCGACCAGGGCTTCCTTGTTCGCCAGAAGCACGCGCTTCTTGCTTTTTCTCGCTGAGAGGACGCTTCTCAGTCCTGCTGTCCCCACGACCGCGACCAGGACATCCTCGCAGGGCGCTTCTCCTGCAACTGCCTCAAGCGCCTCGGCGCCAAAACGCCACTCACAGAATCTCAGGTCTTCGGGGACAGGGACCTCGCCGGATGAGATCCCGGCCATGTCGGGCCGATATTTTCTGACCTGGTCAAACAGCAGGGCATGGTTTCCGTGCGCGCACAGCGCGGAGACCTTGAACCGTCCGGGATCCCTGTCCACCACCTGCAGGGCCTGTGAACCGATGGAGCCTGTGGAACCCAGGATCGAGATGCTGCGTGTTTTCAACTCTTACACCATCAGCAATGCCTGGCAGAGATAGACCACTGTCCCGGTGAACAGAATGCTGTCCAGCCTGTCCATCATTCCCCCGTGCCCGGGGAAAATGTGACCATAATCCTTCACACCGCAATGGCGCTTGACAAGCGACGCGAACAGATCGCCAAGCTGGCCGACGATCCCCCCGACAAAGCCAAATGCCAGAAAATGAAGCAGGGAAGGAAGGCTGATATTGAAGGCTGATCCGATGAGGTATATCACGCCTGACGCCACGATGCTACCGGTCAGTCCCGCCGCTGCGCCCTCGATCGTTTTATTCGGGCTGACCTGCGGATTGAGTTTCCGTTTTCCATATCGCGATCCGATGAAAAAAGCGCTGGTATCGCCGAGGATCGGGATAAAAAACGCCAGTCCAAGGAACACTCTCTGCAGCTGGATAGGCTCTATCCTCGCCATGGCCAACAGGCTCATGCCGGGCAGCGCGACCGTGAAGAGGGGCAGGACAGACGTCATCAGATCCTCAAGCCGGGGCTGATCGCGGAACATGACAAGGGCTGAAACCAGCATCAGGGTCGCGACCACCAGAAGGATCAGCTGAAGAAGGCTGCCCACTGCCGTCAGCAGCAGAAAACCAGGGATCGCGATGAGCAGCGCGGCCCAGGTCGGCCAGGCGATGATGCGGTGTCCGGCGGCGGAGAGGACGTGAAACATTTCATACAATGCGATACAGACACAGGCAGCCCAGAGGACGGAGAAGACCCAGCCGCCGAAATACAGCGAAAACAGAACGAGGAGAATCAGCCCGGCGCCGGTGATCACCCTTGAGGTCACTTTTTATCGTCCTCCGAATCTGCGGTCTCTCCCCATGTAGGCTTGAAGGGATGCCCTGTAGTCGTCAAGGCTGAAATCCGGCCACAGCACCTCCGGAAAAACCATTTCCGCATAGGCGCATTGGTACAGCAGGAAATTGCTCAGCCGCTGTTCCCCGCTGGTGCGGATGAGGAGATCGACGTCCGGCTGTCCCCTGGTGTACAGCCTGTCCTCAAAGGCTTTAAGGTCGATGTCTTCGGGGCGGGCGTTTCCATTTCGCACGTCCTCCGCCAAAAGCCTGACCGCCCTGAGGATCTCGTCCCGCGCGCCGTAATTCAGCGCAATGTTCAGGTTCAGCCCGGTGTTCTCACGTGTCCTCTCCTCCGCCTGCCGCACCGCCTCATACGCATACTTTACAAGCGCCTGTTTGTCGCCGAGGATGCGGATGCGGACGTTCTTCTGATCCAGTTCATCGATCTCAGACGTGAAAAACTGCTGGATCAGCCGCATCAGCGCATTGACTTCCGCGGCGGGTCTCGACCAGTTTTCCGTTGAAAACGCGTATAGGCTCAAATGCCTGATGCCGAAATCGCTGCTGTATCGGATGATGCTGCGAAGCGCTTCAACGCCCCGCTGATGGCCAAGGGCGACGTCGACCGCATGTTTCCTAGCCCATCTTCCGTTTCCGTCCATGATGATGGCGACGTGCCTGGGCAGCTCGTTCGCGGGCATTTATGCCTCCGGATCCTGCGTTTTGAAATGGGAAACGAGCAATTCGCCGTCCTGTACACGAACGACCCGCGGGATCCGCCCGATCAGATCATCAGATGGAAGAAAGGGCGCGTCGGAAAAACGAATGCGCGGCTTGATCCCCTCCAGGCGCGCTGCCTCCAGCGCGTCCTCAAGATCCAGGCCGATCAGCGCCTCATCCATCAGACGGCCATGATCTCTTTCTCTTTTTCCTTGGCCATTTCGTCGATGTCCTTGATCGCATTGTCTGTCACTTTCTGAAGCTCTTCTTCCGCCTTGCGCTGCTCATCCTCGGTGATCTCGCTGTCCTTCTTCATTTTTTTCAGGTGCTCCATCGCATCGCGCCGGATGGACCTGACAGCGACTTTTGATTCCTCAGCGCTTTTCCACACGTGCTTGGTCAGGTCCCGGCGGCGCTCTTCGTTGAGTTCCGGGATGACAAGCCGGATGATCTTCCCGTCGTTGGCGGGATTCAAACCAAGGTCACTTTTCTGAATGGCCTTCTCCACCAGAGGGATCGCCTTGGGATCCCAGAGGGAGATGGTGAGCAAGCGGGGTTCGGGGGACATGACGTTGCCCATCTGGTTCAAGGGTGTCTGCACACCGTAATAATCCACCATCAGGCGGTCAAGCAGCTTGGGGTTTGCCCTTCCCGCGCGGAGGGATTGCATATCCCGCCGATAGACGTCCTTTGTCTTCTCCATCTTCTCAGCGGCCTGGTCAATGACGGGTCGGTACATCTATTTGCCCTCCTCCTAAGAATTCGCCTTATTGTACATGCTCCGCGGGATAGAATCAACCTTCATCAATGCCGGTTCCGTCTTCAACAGATGAAGAAAGGCAGAGTTCCTGCCTACTGTTTGTCCTTATCCGCTCTGTGAGAAATAATCCCGGTCGATCCTGATCACACACTGATGGCGTGCGTCGATTTTCCTCATATAGTTGGAAACTGACCTGACGAGCCGATCTTCCTGTTCCTTTTTGTAATCAAGCGGAACTGCGACGTCGAAGATCAGCTTGATCACCCGCTTGCCGGGCACCATTCGAAAATCGTGCATGGTCAGAGGGGGGTCCATATCCTTGAGAAACTGTGTGATCAGCGCCTTTTTGCCCTGTCCCGGCGCGTCCAGCGGCAAGACCGGGTCCAGATGGATGCTGATGGTCAGATCAAGGTCCCTCAGTATCTCCTGTTCAGCCTGGTCGATGACCTCATGCATCTCCAGCAGCGTGGCAGACGAGCTGACCTCCGCGTGGATGGATGCCATGGAACGCCCCGGCCCGTAATCATGCAGGATGAAGTCATGCACGCCGAGAATGTCGGGGTATTTGCGCAGGATCCCCAGCACCTTGCTGCCAAGTTCCGCGTCCGGCTTTCCGCCCATGAGATCGGTGGCCGTCCCCTTGATGAGGTTGATGCCGCTGAACAGGATGAACGCGGACACCAGGACGCCCAGCCATCCGTCAAGGTTGACGCCAAAGAAACGTGAGACAAGCGAACCCAGCACCACGGAGCTGGTGATGAGGACGTCGTTGAAACTGTCCTGCGAGGAGGCCAGGAGCGGCTGGATCCCGAAACGTTTGCCGTGATGCCTGTAAAAGCGCCAGAGAAAGGCTTTCGCGGGGATGCCCAGGGCCGAGATGCCCACGATCAGCCAGGAAAAGTCCGGGGCTTCGGGGATCCTGATCGCCTGAATGCTTGACTTGACCAGGTCGATCCCGACATAGAGGATGATGATGGAAATCGCCAGCGTCCCGAGGTACTCCATCCGCCCGTGACCGAAGGGATGGTCAAGGTCTCCGGGTTTTCTGGCGATTCTCAGGCTGACCATGGAAATGATGACTGAGGCGGTGTCCGACAGGTTGTTGACCCCATCCGCCAGGATGGAGACCGATCCGGAAAGGGTACCCGCGGTGATCTTCGTGACAGCAAGCAGGGCATTGATGACAAGGCCGATAGCAGTCGCGCGCAGACCAGCCTGCGCGCGCATGTCTCCTGTTCTGTTTTTCTGCTCAGCGCCCATGTTCACTCAAGTTGCTCTATGCATTTGGTCGGGCACACCTTGACGCATTCGCCGCACAGCGTGCACTTGTGCGGATCGATCAAAGCGCAGTTGCCATTGACGTGGATCGCGTCAAAATTGCATGCTTTCTCGCACCGTCTGCAAGCGATGCAGGCCTTGTCGCAGACCAGCCTGGCTTCGCGCGGCGGGGCGGCATTCTGGCAGCGGACAGTGACCCTGGCAGCCTTTGGCAGCAGTTTGATCACGCTGCGGGGGCATTCTTTCACGCACATCCCGCAGGCGGTGCATTTTCCCTCATCGATCACGACGATGCCGTTTTCGATCTTCATCGCGTCAAAGCGGCAGACACGTACGCAGTCCCCCAGCCCGACGCATCCCCAGACACACATGCTCGGACCGCCCGCGGTGCCGACGGCGGTGTGGCAGGTCTGCAGGCCCTTGTACTCGCTGCGCGGTTTGACGACGCCGGTCTCGCCCTGGCACAGCACGCGGGCGACCTGTACCTCCGCCTTGTCCGCTTTTTTGTTCATGATCTGAGCCAGCGCATCCAGCGTTTTCTGTCCGCCGGGGGTGCACAGGCTGATGTCGGCCTCTCCCTTCACAACGGCGCTGGCATACGCGTCGCATCCCGGATAACCGCAGGCGCCGCAGTTTGCCCCGGCGACCGCTTCCCTTACCTGCGTGAACCGCTCATCCACCGGCACGGCGAATTTTTTATCAGCAAACGTCAGCATCAGCCCAAACAGGATGCCAAGCCCGCCAAGGGTAGCCACCGCATACAGGATCGCCTGAATATTCATGACTCTCCCCCCTCCTTAATTGCCCAGACCGGCAAAGCCAAGAAAGGCTACGGACATCAGCCCCGCAATGATCAGGCTGATCGGGAACCCCTTGAACGCCTTGGGAATATTGCTGGACTCAAGCCGTTCACGCACTCCGGCCATCAGCACGATCGCCATCAGGAAGCCCAGCCCGCCGAAGACGCCGTTTAAAACGGACCAGAGCAGGCTGTATTCCTGGGTGATGTTCAGGATGGTGACGCCCAGCACGGCGCAGTTGGTGGTGATCAGCGGCAGGTAGATGCCCAGCGCCCTGTACAGCGCGGGCACCGACTTCTTGAGGAACATTTCAACAAACTGCACCAGGGAGGCGATGACCAGGATAAAGGAGATCGTGTCAAGGTAGGTGATGCCCAGCGGTACAAGCACAAAATGGTAGATCAGGTTCGTGAACAGCGAGGCAAGGCCCATGACAAAGGTGACCGCGATCCCCATGCTGGCGGCTGTTTCCACCTTGCCTGAAACGCCCAGGAAGGGGCAGCAGCCCAGATAACGCGAGAAAATGAAGTTGTTGGTCAGCACGCAGTTGACCATGAACAGGAGGAAGTTCGTCAGTGTAAACTCCATTTAAGCCTTCGCTCCTTTCCTGGCGCTGATTTTGTCGGAGATGAGGTTGACGATCCCCAGGATCAGGCCAAAGAAGATGAAACCGCCCGGCGCCATGACCACCAGCAGCATCGGTTCGAACCCGGCGCCAAAGACGCTGTTGCCAAAGAAGGTGCCGCTGCCGATGATCTCGCGGATCGTTCCGATGAGGATCAGGGCCGCGGTAAACCCGACGCCCATCCCAAGCCCGTCGGCGGCGGAGGACAGCACGGGATTCTTCCCCGCAAAGGCTTCCGCACGGGCCAGGATGATGCAGTTGACCACGATCAGGGGGATAAACAGACCCAGCGCATCATACAGGGCAGGGACAAAGGCCTGGATGAGCATCTGCACGAGGGTGACGAAGGTGGAGATGACGACGATGTAGGCCGGGATCCTCACCTTGTCCGGGATGATGCTGCGCAGCATGCTGATGACGATGTTGCTGCCGACCAGTACGAAGGTCGCCGCAAGGCCCATGCCCACCGCGTTTGTCGCGCTGGTCGTGGAGGCCAGGGTCGGGCAGACGCCGAGAACCAGCCGGAAAGTCGGGTTTTCATTCAGGATGCCGTTGACGAAAACACCGCGGAAGGATTTCTTGTTGTCACGCATGTTGTTTCACCGTCCCATATACTCGTCTGCCGGTCATACGGTCAATGAGGGGGGTCAGGATATTCATCAGCAGGATCGCGAAGGTCACGCCTTCAGGATAGCTGCCGAACTGACGGATCACAGTGACGATCAGCCCGCACCCAACGGCAAAGATCACCTGGCCTGACCTTAGGATCGGATGGGTCACATAGTCCGTCGCCATGAACACGGCGCCGAACAGAAGCCCGCCGGAGAGCACCGCGGTCAGCGGGTCTCCGCCCAGGATAAAGGTCAAAAGCGCAGCAGTCCCGACGAAAACGACCGGGATATGCCAGGACACCGTTCCGACAAAGAGCATGTACAGGAAGCCGATCAGGATCGCGACCTTGCAGACCTCACCGATGGTGCCGGGAATGTTGCCGATCAGCAGGTCATAGGTCTGATAGCCGCTCGGGCGGATCAGCGCCGTTGCTGCGGAGACCGCGTCGGCGGAGGGGAGCACGCCGGTGTTGCCCAGCACTCTGGTCGGCAGGAAATAAACGCTCATGTGGGCAGGCCAGGAGGCCAGCATCACACCGCGCGCCAGCAGCGCGGGATTGATGAAATTGTGCCCGAGTCCGCCGAAGAGCTGCTTGACCAGCAGCACGGCGATGGCGCTGCCGATCACGGGAAGCCATAGGGGGGCCTGCGCCGGAAAGTTAAGGCCAAGGATCAGCCCGGTCACTGCGGCAGACAGGTCTGTTACCCGAACAGGCTGTCTGGTCAGCTTCTGCCACAGATACTCGAAGGCCACGGCGGAAACGACCGAGATGGCAAGCACCCAGGCGGCATGCGTTCCAAACAGGTAGATGCCGGCGGCAGTGGTGGGAAGCAAGGCGATCAGGACGTCCAGCATCAGCGTCCGGGTGCTTTCCTTGCTGAGCAGATGCGGACCGGGGGACAGGCGCAGGTTCATCCTTCCATCCTCCTCGCAGTGATCTTTTCCTTCGCTTCCCTAAACGACGGGCTCAGCAGCAGCTTTGCCGGGCAGACGTAGCAGCAGGCGCCGCAGATGATGCAGTCCATCACGTGTTCTTTCCTTGCCCTGACAAGATCCCCCGCATCGCAAAGCACCTTGAGCCGCTGCGGGTTGAGCATGACCGGGCACGCGCGCACGCACCTGCCGCAGTGGATGCAGGGGGTCGGTTCACTGAGGGCCGCTTCCTTCCGGTCAATCACGACGATGCCGTTGTTGGCTTTTGTCACGGAGACCGAGGTATCCGGAATGGTGATGCCCGTCATGCTGCCGCCGACGAAGATCTTCCCGGGTTCCCTCAAAAAGCCGCCTGCCGCGTCGATCGCATCCTGAATGGAGGTGCCGATGCGAAGAAGCAGGTTGCAGGGTTCCTTCACGCAGCCAGTCACCGTTGTGACGCGGCTGATCAGCGGCTTCCCCTCTGTCACCGCGTCCGCGACGGCCGCGGCAGTGCCGACGTTGAATACGTTCACGTGGGCATCCATCGGAAGCCCGCCTGAGGGGACCTCGCGCTTGAGTACAGATTTGATCAGCTGTTTTTCACCGCCCTGGGGGTACTTTGTCTTCACCAGGACCACGCTGACGCCTTCGCGCCCCTGCGCCGCCTTCTGCATGCTCTGGAAGGCGTCTTTCTTGTTGTCCTCCACCGCGATGATGCCGCGGGATACCCCCATCGCCCGCATGATGGCCCGCAGGCCGTCCACGATCCTGACCGGTTCTTCCAGCATGAGCCGGTGATCGGAGGTCAGGAAAGTCTCGCACTCAGAGCCGTTGAGGAGGATCGTATCAACGGTCTTGCCCTCCGGCAGCCGCATCTTGGCATGCGTGGGAAAACATGCGCCGCCAAGCCCGCAGACGCCTGCATCCCGGACCGCCTGGATGATCTGATCAGCCGGCGCAGTCTCGACGCCGCCCAGGGGGCTCAGGCTGGTCCACTCATCCTGATGGTCATTGGCGATCTCGATGCAGGTGCTGGGCATTTTGCCTAACATCTGCCTTGCGCCCACTGAGACGACCTCGCCGGATACGCTGGCGTGGACGGGGATGCCGATCCCGCCGACAGGAGCCGCGATCACCTGGCCCAGCCTGACCTTGTCGCCTTTCATCACGCAGGGTTCGCTGGGAGCGCCGATGTGCATGTCGACCGGGATGCAGACGGTTACGGGAACATAAGCCCGGATCGGCTTGGCCCTGCTGTCGCCTTTTCCCTCGTGCGATTCCCGGAGCGGATGGATGCCACCCTTGAAACTCAAACTCATCAGTCTATTGCCTGCCTTTCTGTGGTGAAACGACTCACTGCCTTGATGCAAACGCTTCGTTGATCGCGTCAATGATCGCCTGTGTGGTGACAGTGGCGCTGGTCATGCCGTCAATGTTGATGATCTTCTCGACCTTGTCCAAAGCCGGCTGCTCATTCGCCTCTCGGATGGACAGGGGCGGCTGTTTGCCGACAAACTGATCCGCGTATGCCTTTTCCAGGGCAAAGGCGCCGTATCCGGCTGATTCCATAAAGGTTTCGTCTCCGATGACGATCCCAGCGATGGTGTTGTCCTCATTGAAGCTGACCTTCACCGCTATGGGCCCCAGGAATCCCTGCTTGACGGCAGACACTTCATCGCCCGGTGCTTCCTCAGCAGGTTTGTCCGCCGGGAACAGCGACGCATAAGCCTCGTTGATCGCGTCGATGATGGCCTGCGTGGTGACAGTCGAGCTGGTGACGGAATCGACGTTGACGATCCTGCTGATCTCTGAAGCTGAAGCCGCTGCGTGCGATTCGGCCATGGTAAGGGGCGGCCGTTTCCCGATCAGGGAAGCGGCGAAAGATTCCTCAAGGGCTGCCTTGCCGTAGCCTTCGGTTTCCATGAACTGCCCGCCGCCGATGACGATCCCGGAGATGGTGCCGTCAGGATTGAACACGGCCTGGACCGTGACCGGACCCATGAACCCTTCCTTGCTGACAGTGACGCCGCTTTTCTCGGGCTGTCCCGCGGGAAGGCCGGGCTTCGGTTCCTCTGTCGGGGCGGGGAAGAGACTGGCATGCGCTTCATTGACGGCGTCGCGGACCGCAGCGCTTGTGATGGTCGCCGAGGCGACGGCATCAAAAGTGCCCGGGCCTGCCAGACCGTCCGCACCCCTGATCTCAAGCGGCGGCACCTTGCCGATGAACTGCTGCTGGAATTCCTTCTCCAGCGCTTTCGCTCCGAATCCCTTGGTCTCGCTGAACTGCCCGTCACCGATCCGGATGAACCGGATGGCGCCGTCCGCATTGAAACTGATCGTTACGGCGACCGGGCCGGCGTATCCGGGCTTCGTCACGGTGACCGCGTCTTCCGGGACCGCCACCGGCGCTTCGGTGGGGGGTGCTTCGGTGGGAGGCACTTCGCTTGGGGCCGGTTGCTGCGTTTCACCGGCTGCGGCCTTTTTTTCAAAGGCCATGTTGATCGCCTCAATGACCGCTTTTGAGGTATAGGTCGCGCCTGAAACAGCTTCGACGTCGCTAAGCGAGATCGGAAGGATCTTGCCGGTAAACTGCGCCAGGAACGACGGCTCCAGCGCACCCGCGCCATATCCCTCCGTCTCCGAGAACCTGTCGTCGCCGATCTTCAGCGCCGCGATGGTGTTGTCATCCCTGATGGTCACCTCGACCGCGACCGGCCCCGCGAAGCCTTCGGCTTCCCCGGTATAGACCGTTCCTTCCGTTGCCTGAGACTGCGTCGCAACGACGTTCTTCTCATCCCATGCTTTATTGATCGCCGCGACCACGGCCTTGCTGGTGATCGTTGCGCCGGAGATCGCCTGGATGTCCTCCAGCTTGACCGGAAGGGTCCTGCCGACGAACTGACCGGCAAATTCCGGCGCCAGCGCATTCGCCCCGTAACCGTCCGTCTCCGAGAACCGGTCGTCGCCGATGACAAGGGACGTGATGGCTCCGCTGTCATTGACCGTAACGATGACTGCCACCGGGCCCGCGAAACCGTCAGCTGACGCGCCGTAGGAAGTCCCCTCCGTGGTGACGGTCACATTCTGGCTGGACTGCGGGTTCAGGTAACTGTCGACCTGCCTGGCGATCTGGTTCACGCCGCCGATGACCGCGCTGGAAGTGATCGTGGCGGCGGTGATGGCATCCACTGTGTCCTCACCGTCGGTGTCACCCAGTTTGACCGGCGTTTTCTTCCCGGAGAACTGATCCGTGAACGCCGCGTCCTTTGCCTTTGCCCCAAGGCCGGGGGTTTCGGAGAATCCGCTTCCACCGACGCTGATGCCGGTGACGGTGCCGTCGGGTTTGACCCCGGCGATCACCTCGACCATTCCGCCGTAGCCCTTGCGTTCCGCTTTGCCGACGTATCCGATGGTCTCATCCCCCGCTTTCGCCGCGAACAGGATGAGGCCGCCGTCCAGCGTGATTTCCTCAAACCGGTCAGCCGCGGGAAACATGAGCATCTTCGCCTTGTCTTCGCTGAGCCGGGCCTGCTGCGCGATCGGGCCTTTGGTGACCTCATTGGTAACAGCCAGGCTCAGGCTCGCCACGATCGTGATGATGCCCAGGACGATCCAGGCGGAAATACGGTTCTTCATTAAGCCAACCCTCCATTGATGATGCTTGTTCCACATGAGGCGGCAGCGCACCCGGCCTGCCTGAGCATGTCCCCGTCCGCTTCCCGGCCGAGCATTTCGCCTGCCAGCGCGAGATCGCCCCGTACCAAGGCCTCGCGGATGGCGGTGCTGGAAATCAGCTGTCCGCCGGACGCGTATACCGGCTCGATCACGCTCAATCCGACGCCGAATTTCCGGCACAGTTCCCTGAGGCGATCGACGTTGGTGTCCGCATGAAAGCCGAAGCGGTGGTTGAATCCGACGATGATGTGCCTTGCGTTGAGTTTGTTCAGCAGGATCTCATCAAAAAAAACGTTCCCGGGCATGTGCTGCAGCTCTTCGTTGAAATTGCTGACGGCGGCGATCCCGATCCCGGCTTCTTCCAGCAGCTGCAGGCGCCGCTTGAGGGGCGTCAGCTCGCAGACAGCCCTGCTGGGACAGAGCACGAAACTTGGAAGGGGATCATAGGTGTGCACGATCGCCTGAAGCCCCTTTTCTGCGGCGACTGAAAGGGTTTCGTCGATCAGGCGGCGATGGCCCTTGTGAACGCCGTCAAAAACGCCCAGGCATACAGCCGTGGGCTTGACAAAGCGCGCACCCAGGTCCCCCGTCCGATAGACTCTCATAAAAAAACCTGCCTGTCTCATGTCTGAGAAGCATCTTTTTACAAGGGGATATTATCACTGTTACAGGTCCCTGTCAAACTTATATTATATCCGGAGCAGAAGAAATCAAACCTCCTGCCGGTCTTTCCCGGAACAGGACGGGAGCGGACGGCTGGCAGAAAGAAATCGACCATTTTCCGTCATCTTTGGTATAATAAGCCGATCAAGCTGAAGGGAGCGGGATTTGATGCGCACAGACAGACGGAACATCGCTGCGTTTGCCGTCCTCCTTCTGCTATTCATCCTTTTGACCGCCCTGATCCACAGCCTGACGGGTTCTTCTCCGTTTCAGCCCTCCCCTTACAACAGCTATACCCTTCAGGCGATGGCCTGGCGCAGAGGGCAGACGCATCTGGACATGGACTATCCGCATCTTGAGCTGGCCATCTACAAGGGCAGGTATTTCGTCAGCTTTCCCCCTGTCCCGGGCATCCCGGTCTTTCTGCTGAGCTTCATCTTCGGACTCGGCGTTCCCGATGGCCTGCTGGTGATGCTCTATGCGATGGCCGCCCTGACGGTGATTTTCCGCCTGCTTCTCCGCCGCGGCTTTTCTCCCCTGTTATCGGCTGTCTGGTCATTCTCGCTCTGCTTTTCCTCTTCCATGCTTCCCCTCATTTTCTCCGGCGCTGTCTGGTATCAGGCCCAGGTCATGGCCTTCATGCTGACCGTCTGCGCGATCGATAGGATGGACAGGGATCATCCCTGGCCGGGCCTGGCGCTGTATGCGCTGGCGGTAGGCTGCCGCCCTTTCAATGCGCTGTACGGGCCTTTGCTGGTCTTGCTGTATGTCTTCCGTCAGAAGGAGAGGCCCATTGATCATAAAACGATTTTTATCAGGCTGCTTCCGGGCCTGCTGACCGGCCTGCTGATCGCCCTGCTGTACGGCTGGTACAACTGGATCCGTTTTGATGATCCGCTGGAGTTCGGGCACAGTTACCTGCCGGAGTTTTCCTTTCAGGGCGGCACCCAGTTCTCCCTTCAGCACATCGCAGGAAACGTCCGGACTTTTTTCTTCGCCCTCCCCTTTGAAAAGACTGCCGACGGCATTCGAATAAAACAGTTCGGTTTTTCCCTTTTCATCGCCAACCCCATCCTGACGCTTGTTCTGTTAAGGGGAGCCGCTAACCTTGTCAAGGGAAGGCTGAAAAAAGAGCAGGGCCTGGCTCTCCTGACCCTGCTCATCCACCTTTTCTTCCTGATGCTCCATCGGACGTTTGGAGGGTACCAGTACGGAGCGAGATACGCGGTGGATCTGATCCCCTATGCCCTGCTCTGCCTTTCCCGCAGGGAGGAAAAGAAGCTCACTGTTATTGAAGCGGTGGTGCTTGTGTCCGGCTTTCTGTTGGCGGTGACGGGCAGCCTGTCATTCAAGCTTCAGTGAGGCACTGCTGAATTGTCCTGCTCATACTCGCTCAGGTATTGCTCCCGGGTGATCAGGGTCTTTCTCGGCTTGGTCCCCTCATTGCCGGAGATGATGCCCCGCCGCGCCATTTCGTCGATCAGCCGGCCTGATCGCGCATAGCCCACGCGCAGCACCCGCTGGAGCATGCTGATGGACATCTGCCCCGCTTCCACCGCCATCTCGATGGCCTGCGGGAGCAGTTCGTCAAACTCCGCATCAGTTCCTTCCGCGCTTTCTTCCGCCCCGCTGTATTCAGGCTGATCGGCCTTTTCCACGTATTCCATCATGTCCAGGTTGTATTCCGCCTTGTTGCGGCTCCTGATGTATTGAGCCGTCTGTTCCACGTCCTTGTCCGTCACAAAGCAGCCCTGGATGCGGATAGGTTCCCTGGCGGTGGATCGGTAGAGCATGTCGCCGTACCCCAGCAGTTTTTCAGCCCCGACCTCGTCCAGGATGGTCTTGCTGTCAAAGGACGAGCTGACCCTGAAAGCGATCCGGCCGGGGATGTTTGCCTTGATGACGCCGGTGATGATGTTGACAGAGGGACGCTGCGTCGCCATGATCAGGCAGATGCCGGCAGCCCTGGCTTTCGCGGTGATGCGCTTGATGTGGTCTTCGATCAGTTTGCCGCTGGTCGTCATCAGGTCCGCCATCTCGTCCACGATCACGATGATCCGGGGCAGCGGATCTTCATCAGGTCCAAGCTTCCTGTTGTAGGCGTCCAGATTTCTGACCCCTGCGTCCACCAGGATCTGATACCGTTCATCCATCAACCTGCAAATATACTCCAGGGCCGCCGCAGTCTTCTTTGGATCCGTGATGACGGGCATCAGCAGGTGCGGAACGTCGTTGTACGGCTGCAGCTCCACAAACTTCGGGTCGATCATCACCATGCGGACGTTGCGCGGAGAGGCGCGGTAGAGCATGCTGCAGATGATGCTGTTGATGCAGACGGATTTGCCGCTTCCCGTCGCGCCCGCGATGAGCAGGTGCGGCATGTCCATCAGCTCGCAGACGATCGGGGTGCCGGTGATATCCTTCCCAAGCGCGACGGCGGTCGGGGACGTCGTTTCCATCATGCGCTGGGAAGAAAGCACGTCACGCAGGTACACCTTGGTCGTCCTGTCGTTGGAGACCTCCAGCCCGACAAAGGACGTGCCCGGTATCGGCATCTCGGCGCGGATCTCGCCTTTGGCTTTCAGCTCGATGGTCAGGTTGTCCATCACGCTGCGGAGACGGCTGACGTTGACACCCTCAGACAGGCGGATCGCGAAGCGTGTGACCGTCGGCCCGTGGGTGATGTCGTGGACGTAGGCCGGAATGGAAAAGCTCTTCAGCGTTTCGATCAGCTTGTCCGCGCGCGCAAGATCCTCTGCCGTGGTGTCAGGCAGTTCGCTCTCCGGCGGCTCCGTCAGCAGGCGGACGGGCGGCATCTCATAGTCATCGATCGCCAGTTTGATCTGCTTGACCTCAGCAGGCTTCGCCATCCCGTCCAGGGATTTTCTATTGACCGGCTCAGTCCGCCGGGTCACGCTGACCCTCTCGCCGGAGAGCTGTACCGCAGGTTGGATGCCCTCCTCGATTGCAGGCTTTTCCCGGGTCCCGGCAGTGCTTTTCTGCGGGATCACGGGATCTGCCGCCGGTTCAGGCGTCCGGACTTCCTTTTCGGGCACTGCGGGCCTTTCCGATTCCTTCGGCGTCTGCCGTGCAGCGGCCGGCTGTTCTTTCAGAGGAGCCGACTGCGGCTTGGGCTTTGCTTCCGCCTTGCTTTCAGGCACCATGACCGGCGGCTGGACAGGCGGGGTTTCCTTGATGCGATTGCCGCCCTGATAGTGGGGAGCCGCCTGCTGAGCAATTTTCCGCGGCATCACAGGTTCCGCCGTTGCATTCACAAAGGCGGCCTGCGGCTCATCCGCCAGCATGCTGGCGGAAGGCTGGGCGATGAAACCGGGTTCCGGCGCGGGCCTGAGTTCAGGGATGGGTTCATATGTCTGACTGGGCCAGACAGGCTGAGGCTCCCGGAAGATCATGTCATCGCCGTCGGCTGGATAGGTCTCAGGCACAGCCTCCTGCCGCGCTGAGCCAGGGTCCGTCTGTCCTTTCGCGCCGGTCGGAACGGCATCGGCCTTTCCCCCAGGCTGCCGCTTTCCGGCGGCGGAAAGGCTTTCAAGGATCCTGACAGGGCTCAGCCGCAGCAGCGCAAGGATCAGCGCAGCGATCAAGAAGAAGAGCGTCACGGCTGCCCCGACGTTCCCCAGCGCCAAATGGAGCGGCCAGGCGAGCAGCATGCCCAGCGCGCCGCCGCCCGGGAAGAAGGCGTTGCCGGCAAAACGGCCGTAATACCTGTTGTAGGCGGCCGCGATGTACTCCCACATGCTCTCAGGGGCGATCGCGTTCCGAAAATAGTTCAGGTTCCTGATATAGGACATCAGGTCCGGGTACTCCCTGTCATTGATCCGAAGCAGCAGCGTCATCAGGGCCTGCAGGCAGAGCAGCAAAAGAAAGCAGATGAAAAAGGCGTACATGGACACCCGGCGTTTGGCGGAAACGCACAGGAGCGAGCCAAACCAGATGACCGCGAGCGGGACGGCCGGGTACAGCCCGCCGCCGAGCCCGATCGCCATGCTCTTGAACAGATTCAGGGAGGAGGACGCGGTCTGGAGCGAGATCCCCAGCAGCAGCATGAAACCCCAGGCGACAAGCAGCACGCCAAGCGGCAGCGTGACCGCGCCGCCGCGGTCCGTCGACTGGGTGCGTGTGCCCTGTTTCCTTTTCTTGCCTGCCGTGGTCATATCCCTCCGTCCATCCGCAGCCAAATCGCGTCCAGCAGTCCGGCGGTGTCAAAGCACAGCCTCAGTTCGCTGCCTTCATAGGTATAGAGGATGATTTCGCCTTCCGGCAGGCCGTAGGCCTGCGCGCCTGCGCTGTCAAGCGGCAGGACCGCGCCGGGATCACCCAGCGCCAAAAGCGCATCCGCCTTCCCTGTCCTGCCGGTGATCAGCCCGAACAGGTTCATTCGCCGGGACAGGATGCCGCTGACCCGGACGCCGTCGCCGGATATGAGCGTACTGCCGCGGTATGCGTCCTCCTCCAGCAGATAGGCCTCCCCTTCCGGGAAGCCTTCCGGATCATACAGCAGGGAATGGCGGAGGATCAGAGGTTCGATCTCATCCCCGAGCCTGGCGT
>CAZVSG010000023.1:0-1268 GCA_964629345.1 uncultured Christensenella sp.
GGTTGCGCGTATTATAGCATGCAGGGGGAAGCGCTTCAAATCAATCTTCATCCTGGGCGGCGGGTGCAGAAGGCTTAAGGCGCAGGGCATCCGCGGCGCGGCGGGACGCATTGACGCCGCATGAGCTGAATGATATTCTCAGCGGCATGGCGGAGGCTTGCGCGTCTGCGAATTTTTGAGGTGACTGATGAATTTCGTCTTTATCTCCCCGCATTTTCCGGCGCATTACTGGCGTTTCTGCGCGGCGCTGAAGGAGAAGGGCGTCAACGTGCTGGGTGTGGCGGACACGCCGTATGAACAGCTCCTTCCGGAACTGAAGGCGAGCCTGTCGGATTACTTTCAGGTCGGCAACCTTCAGGACGGCGACGCGGTGCTGCGCGCGCTCGGATGGTTCACGCACCGGTGGGGAAAGATCGACTGGATCGAATCCAACAATGAATTCTGGCTGGCGCAGGATGCCTGGCTGAGGGAGATGTTCCACGTCACCACGGGCCCTCTGCCCGCGCAGATGGACAGCTACAAGCGCAAGTCGCAGATGAAGGCGGTCTACCGGAAGGCCGGGATCAGGACCACGCCCATCCAGGAGGCCGAAACGCTGGAAAAGGCGCTTTCATTCGCTAAACAGACTGGTTATCCGCTCATTGCCAAACCGGACGTCGGCGTGGGCGCGAACGACACCTTCAGGATCGGCGACGAAGCGGCGCTGCGGGCCTTCTTCTCCCGGCTGCCCCTGCGCCCCTACGTGCTGGAGCAGTTCGTCAACGGGGAGATCTGCTCCTATGACGCCCTCATCAGCGCCTCGGGGCAGCCTTTGTACGAAACGGGCAACCTGACCCTGGTGTCGGTGATGGACGTGGTCAACGAGAAGACGGAATCCGTCTACATGATCGTGCCTGAGCTGGCGGAAGACCTGCGCGACGCCGGGAGAAGGGCTGTGGAAGCCTTCGGTGTCAAAAGCCGCCTGGTGCATTTTGAGTTCTTCCGCCTGAGGGAGGATCAGCAGGGCCTGGGAAGGAAAGGCGACCTTCTGGGCCTGGAGGTCAACATGCGCCCCTCCGGCGGGTTCACGCCGGACATGATCAACTACGCCGGCAGCGTGGACATCCACCGCCTCTGGGCGGACATGGTCTGCCATGACCGGGTGTGGCTGGATGAGCGCCGCAGGAAGTACTACTGTGTTTTTGTCGGCCGTCAGGATGTGCGGGCTTACGCCCATTCCCATGAAGACCTCCTGAAGGAATGGGGGCATCGCGTCGTGCTGCAGGACC
>CAZVSG010000023.1:1324-24510 GCA_964629345.1 uncultured Christensenella sp.
ATACGCCTGCAGGAGGCAGCCCTGATGGGGGAATACGGCCGCTTTTACAGCCCGGCGCTGGGGCAGGAGCTGGGATATATGAAATACGGCCATGGGGGGCAGCCCTGCCTCGTCTTCCCCTCGCAGAACGGCAGCAGCCGTGACTTTGAGGGGTTCGGTATGGTGGAGGCCTGCCGGCCGTGGCTGAATGAAGGCAAACTCCGGCTGTACTGCGTGGACAGCCTGGACGAGCAGACCTGGTCGGCCTACGGCGCGCCGCCGCCTGACCGCATGCGCAGGCACGAGGATTGGTTCCGCCACGTCACGGAGGAGTTTGTCCCCTTCATCCGCCGGGATTCGCACTGGCAGGGCAGGCTGATGACCCTCGGCTGCAGCATGGGGGCCACCCATGCCGCCAACGCGCTGTTCCGCCGCCCGGACCTGTTCCAGACGGTGATCGCGCTCTCCGGCGCCTACGATGCCCGCTGGCTGCTGGCGGGGTATACGGATGAGACTGTCTACCTGAATTCACCGCTGGACAGCATCCGGGGGATGCCGGCGGACCATCCCTACGTCCGTCTGCTCAACTCCTGCAGGATCATCCTCTGTTGCGGGCAGGGGGCCTGGGAGGAGGAGATGCTGCGTTCCCTGCGCCTGCTGGAGGAAGCGATGCGGGAGAAAGGCATCTCCGCCTGGGTGGACATCTGGGGGTATGATGCGAACCACGACTGGGACTGGTGGCAAAAGCAGCTTGCCTATTTCCTGGGCAAGGTGCTGGAATGATGTTCATTTCAACTTCGATTCGTATGATTCCCGGGAGGACGTGATGGAAAAGATCAAGGGATTCCTGCTGATCCTGCTGTGCCTGTTCGCAGGCAACCTGCTCTCATCCCTCACAGGGCTGCCGGTGCCGGGCTCCATCTTCGGCATGATCATCCTCCTGGTGCTGCTTCTCCTCAAGGCGGTCCGTCTGGAGACGGTCGAGCCTGCGGCCAACCTGCTGATTTCCCTGATGATGATCATGATCCTGCCCGGCGGCGTTGACCTGATGAACTCCTTCGGCAAGTTCGCCGGCATCATCCCCCAGCTGCTGATCGTGAGCCTCCTGTCGACCTTGCTGGTCATCGCCTCATCCGCCTGGGCGACCCAGAAACTGATGCGGGGGAAGACAAAGGACGGGAAAGGACATGGCGCATGACAGACGTGCAGACTTTTTTCAGCAATCCGGTTTTCGGCGTCACCCTGACCGTCGGAACGATGCTGTTCTTTTATCTGCTGTTCAAAAAAGCGAAATCCCCCCTGCTCAATCCGATGATCTTCTCCATCGCCGCCATCATCGCCTTCCTCAAACTGACCGGCATCCCGTTTGAAAGCTATGAGAACGGGACCAGGATCCTGACCTTCTTTCTGGGGCCGGCGATCGTCTCGCTGGCTGTTCCGCTGTACAGGCAGTTTGACAGCCTCAAGGCGAGTGCGGTGCCCATTCTCATGGGCATAACCCTGGGCGTCGCGGTCTCGATCATCAGCGGCGTCGGTCTTTCGCTGCTGCTGGGGCTGAGCCGTGAGGTCGCGGTCTCCATGGCGCCCAAAGGCACGACCAGCGGGATCGCCATGAACCTGTCCGGCGCATTTGCTGGCAGCCCGTCCATGACGGTCGCCTTTGTCAACGTCGCCGGGATCTTCGGATACAGCATCGGTGAGAGAACGCTTGATCTGCTGAAGATCAGGGATCCTGTCGCCCGCGGCGTAAGCCTGGGCACCTCGTCCCACATCATGGGGACCCGGCGCGCGTTTGAGATGGGGGAGCAGGAGGGCGCGATGGGCTCCCTGTCCATCGGCGTCGCAGGGATCCTGACCTCCTTCCTGCTGCCGCTGATCATCAGGATATTCGGGCTGTAAACGAAGATAGCATAATAAAGCGTCCGCAGCCGATGATCCGCGGACGCCGGTTTTGGTTGTCTGTCAGAGGATGCCGCCGCTGACCTCCTGGGTGCGCTGGGTGTTGACCTCGAAGCTGCCGTCCGCGGCCGCGTCGATCCAGATCACGTCCCCCGGCTCCGCCTGCCCATTGATGAGGGCGCGGGCGATCCCGGTCTCCACCTGCCCCTGGATCAGGCGTTTCATCGGCCTTGCGCCGTACACCGGGTCATAGCCCAGCTCCATCAGCCTGTCCTCGGCGGCGGGGCTCAGCTCAAGCGCCAGCTGTTTGTCCCTGAGCCGTTCCCTCAGCCGGGTCAGCTGCAGGGAAATGATCTGCCGGATCTGTTCCCGTGTCAGGGGGGTGAAGAACACGGTTTCATCGATCCGGTTGAGGAACTCCGGCCGGAAGCTGCTCCGCAGCAGTGCGGACACGCGTTCCCTGCTCTGCGTACTCAGCTCGCCCTCCGCGCTGATCCCCTCAAGGATGTCGCCGGAACCCAGGTTGCTGGTCATGATCAGCAGCGTGTTCTTGAAGTCCACCGTGCGCCCCTGGCTGTCGGTCACCCGGCCGTCGTCGAGGATCTGCAGCAGCACGTTGAACACGTCCGCGTGCGCCTTTTCCATCTCGTCAAAAAGAACGACCGAATAGGGCTTCCGGCGCACCGCCTCCGTCAGCTGCCCGCCCTCCTCATACCCCACGTAGCCGGGAGGCGCTCCGATGAGGCGGGACACGGAGAATTTCTCCATGTACTCGCTCATGTCGATGCGGATGAGCATCTTCTCGTCATCAAACAGGTTTTCCGCCAGCGCCTTGGCCAGTTCCGTCTTGCCCACCCCGGTGGGCCCCAGGAAGAGGAAGGAGCCGATCGGCCGGGCGGCGTCGGATATCCCCGCGCGGGAGCGCAGGATGGCGTCGGACACCAGCCGGATGGCTTCATCCTGGCCCACGACGCGGCGGTGCAGCGCATCCGGCAGGGCCAGAAGCTTTTCCCGGTCCGACTCCATCAGCTTGCTGACCGGGATGCCGGTCCAGCGCCCCACGATGCGGGCGATCTCATCCTCGGTGACCTTGTCGCGCAGATAAACGGCCTTCTCCCTGCCCTCTTCCCTGGATTCCTGTTCCTTCAGCTGCTGGAGCAGCCTTGGCAGGTCTCCGTACTTCAGCTGCGCCGCGGTGTTCAGGTCATAGCTGCGTTCCGCCTTCATGATCTCCGCGTTCACCCGTTCGATCTCTTCCCTGAGCTTCTGGGTCTTGCCGATGTCGCTTTTCTCGTTTTCCCACTGCGCCGTCATCCGTGCGTATTCTTCCTTCAGCGCGGCCAGTTCCCCCTGCAGGTCCGCAAGGCGTCCCCTGCTCATCCGGTCGGTCTCTTTCTTCAGCGCGGCTTCCTCGATCTCCAGCTGCATGATCTTCCGCTTGACCCCGTCCAGTTCCTGCGGCATGGAGTCCATTTCCGTGCGGATCATGGCGCAGGCTTCATCGACCAGGTCGATCGCCTTGTCCGGCAGGAAGCGGTCGGAAATGTAGCGGTGCGAAAGCAATGTGGCCGCGATCAGGGCGCTGTCCTGGATCTTGACCCCGTGGAACACCTCGTAGCGCTCCTGCAGGCCCCTCAGGATGGAAATCGTGTCTTCGACCGTCGGCTCCTCCACCATTACGGGCTGGAAGCGGCGCTCCAGCGCGGCGTCCTTCTCGATGTACTTGCGGTACTCGTCCAGGGTCGTGGCGCCGATGCAGTGCAGCTCGCCCCGCGCCAGCATGGGCTTCAACAGGTTGCCTGCGTCCATCGCGCCTTCCGCCTTGCCGGCGCCGACGATGTTGTGCAGCTCGTCGATGAACAGGAGGATCTGCCCCTCGCTCTTTTTGACCTCCGCCAGCACGGCTTTGAGGCGCTCCTCAAACTCGCCCCTGAACTTCGCGCCCGCGATGAGCGACCCCATGTCCAGGGAGAAGATGGAGCGGTCCTTCAGGCTGTCCGGCACGTCGCCGCGCGCGATACGCTGGGCCAGGCCTTCCGCGATGGCGGTCTTGCCCACGCCGGGCTCGCCGATGAGAACCGGGTTGTTCTTGGTTTTCCGGCAAAGGATCCGGATCACGTCCCGTATCTCCGCGTCGCGGCCGATCACCGGATCCAGCTTCTGGCTGTGCGCAAGCCGGGTCAGGTCGATGCCGTATTTGTTCAGCGCGTCATAGCTGTCCTCGGGGGTGTCGCTGGTGACGCGCGCCGCGCCGCGGACTTCGCTGAGAACTTTCAGGAAATCGGCCTCCCTGATCTGAAAGCGGTGAAAGAGTTGGCCGACGGCGCGGTCCGGGGCGCGCAGCAGCCCAAGGAACAGGTGCTCGACGGAGATGTACTCGTCCTTCATCTGCTCGGCCGCCTTGGCAGCTTCCCTCAGGGCGCGGTCCATCTCCTGGGAGACGTAGGTCTTGCCCTCCTCCCGGACGCTTCCCTTAACGCGCGGCAGGCGTTCCACCTCATCCACGGCGCTTTCCCGGATCTCCTGCGCCGGTTTGCCCATGCGGGTGAGCAGCTGCGGGATCAACGCGCCGCCGTCCTCCAGCATGGCGGCCAGCAGATGGGCCTCCTCAAGCGTCTGATTGGCATATTCGCCGGCCAGGGTGCCCGCCCGCTGGAGGACCTCCGTGCTTTTCTGCGTGTATCTGTTCGCGCTCATGACGTTTCCCTCCGTGAAAGGCAAAGACTGACTATCTTTGACCTTAGTCTGATTATACACCTTTTTCCCTTTTCGTCAATCGAATCGGGAGAAAAATTGGGATTCTTCCGGCGCATTGACAGCTCCCGTCCGCAAGACGGATGCCGCAGCGGGATCATCGGAAATGCCCTGCACATCAAGCGTTTCAGCCAGGGTGACGTAACCGCTCTGTCTTTGTTCTCCCTGATTCCCGAATCAGACTGGGGCTGTTCCATGGCAAATACTCCGCCGTGCCCGGCTCAAGCCGTTGACAAGGCGGAAAAAATGGATAGAATAATACCAAGGAATCTACATATCCAGGAATGGCGGCAGGTGGCACCGCCTTGATCCCTGGAGCTGAAGGAGGTTTGGATCATGAGGAACAGACCGGTTACACTTTTCACGGGGCAATGGGCTGATCTGCCCTTTGACGGGCTGTGCCGCCTTGCGGCAAAAATGGGCTACGACGGGCTTGAGATCGCCTGCTGGGGAAACGGACTGGACATCCATCGCGCATGCGCGGACGACGGCTACGTGAAATGGATCAAGGATCAGCTCTCTGAGAACCGCCTCGTCTGCGAAGCGCTGGGCACCCACATCATCGGCCAGTGCGTCGGCGACGCCCCAGACCCGAGGCTTGATAACTTCGCGCCGAAGGAGCTGCACGGCAAGCCGGAGGAGATCCGCGCATGGGCCGTGGAGACGATGAAGAAATCTGCGCTGGCAGCCAAAAAGCTGGGTGTTTCGATCGTCACCGGCTTTACCGGCAGCCCCATCTGGAAGTACCTGTATTCCTTCCCCCAGACGACCGAGGCGATGGTGGAGGAGGGATTCCAGAGGGTCTACGACCTGTGGACGCCCATCCTTCTGGAATACAGAAAGCACGGCGTGCGCTTCGCCCTGGAAGTCCACCCCGGAGAGATCGCCTTCGATTATTACTCCGCGCAGCGCTTGCTGGAGAAGTTCAGGGACTGGCCTGAGTTCGGCCTGAACTTCGATCCCAGCCATCTGCTCTGGCAGGGGGTGCAGCCGCACCTTTTCCTTCAGGACTTTATCGGCCGTGTCTACCACGTGCACATGAAGGACGCGGCGGTGACCCTGGACGGGCGCAGCGGGCTGCTGGGCTCGCATATCGATTTCGGCGACCTGCGGCGCGGATGGAATTTCCGTTCCCTCGGCCATGGCGGGGTCGATTTCGAAGAGATCATCAGGGTCCTCAACGCGCATGGCTATGACGGGCCCCTGTCGGTGGAGTGGGAGGACAGCGGCATGGACCGCGAGCACGGGGCCGCCGAGGCCTGCGCTTTTGTGAAAAAGATCAACTACAAGCCGTCGCTGGTCAAGTTTGACGAAGCGATCGCCAATTGAGGGAGGCGGACATGGCACCATTGGTACGCTACGGCATGGTCGGCGGCGACGCCGGCGCATTCATCGGGGAAGTCCACCGCGCGGCCATCCGGTTTGACACGCGCGCGGAGCTTGCCGCGGGCTGCTTTTCCGGCTCCTCCGGGGAGAAGAACCGTCTGACCGGGGAAAAGCTGCACCTGGATACGGCGCGCGTCTACGCTGATTACCGGGAAATGGCAAGGGCGGAGGCCGCCCGGGAGGACGGCATCGATTTTGTCAGCATCGTGACACCCAATTCCACCCATTATGACATCGCCAGGACGTTCCTGCTCTCAGGGATCCACGTGATGTGCGAGAAGCCTTTGTGCTTCACGGTCAGCCAGGCGGAGGAGCTGCAGGCCCTGTCCCGGGAGAAGGGTCTGCTGTTCGGCGTGAACTATTCCTACACCGGCTACGTCCTGGCGAAGGTCATGCGCGAGATGGTGGCGGAGGGAAAGATCGGAAAGGTCATTTCCGTGAACGCGGAATACCCGCAGGAGTGGCTTCTGGACGACCTGCATGCTGCCGCGGATGCCGACCTGAAACTGTCCGTCTGGCGCAAGGATCCCAAGGTCGCCGGCATCTCCAACTGCGTCGGGGACATCGGAACCCATATCGAGAACTTCATCCATTATGTCACGGGGCTTAAGATCAAGCGGCTGCTTGCCACGGTCAACCGTTTCGGACATCCGCTGGACCTGAATGCCAACATCATCGTGGAATATGACAACGGGGCCAACGGCGCGTACTGGTGTTCCCAGGTGGCAGCAGGCACGCTCAACGCGCTTGCCGTGCGCATCTATGGCGATGAGGGCTCCCTGGAATGGCAGCAGGAGCATCCGGATTTCCTGCGGTACACCCCACGCGGGGAAGCGCCGCGGCTGCTCACCCGGGGCAACGGCTACATCAGGGAGGAGGCGGGCAAGTACGCGATCCTGCCGACCGGGCACCCGGAAGGGCTGCACACGGCCTTTGCCAACCTGTACAGGAATTTCATCACCGCGGTGATCAAAAAACGCCGGAACGAGGATACTTCGGGGATCGACTTCCCGCGTGTTGAAGACGGCGTGAACGGGGTAAAATTTGTCAGCGCAGTGATCAAGAGCGCGGACAACAACTCCTCCTGGGTGGAGATCAACTGAGGATTTATCGGCAGGAGCCGATAAAAATAATAACAACTTTGGAGGCATGGACCATGAAAAAACTTCTGTCCCTTCTGCTGGTGGCAGTCCTAGCGCTTTCTGTGACCGGCGCGTTCGCGGCGGTGACGGACATCGTCATCCTCGTTCCCAACGCCGACCACGGCTGGACCGGCGCCGTACTCACCTACGCTGAGGAAAAGGCGAAGGAAATCAACGACGCCGGCAAATATACCGCGCGCGTCGTCGCCTCGTCCGATCCCGCCAACCAGATCACCCAGGTCGAGGACGAGATCGACAACAAGTCCGCCAAGACCATCGTCATCCTGCCCTATGACAACACCCTGGAAGCCACGATGAAGAAGCTGGTCGACAGCAGCATCCCCTTCGTGATGTATGACCGCGTGATCGACTCCGTGGCCGGCAGCGCCGTCTCGGTCGTCAAGGGCGACAACGAGGGGATCGGCTATGAGACCGCGAAGCGCTTCGTCAACGACGGCCTGAAGCCCGGCGACAAGGTGCTGATCATCCCCGGCGACAACTCCTCCGTGCCCGAGATGCGCAACAACGGCTTCTTCAAGGGCCTGCTGGAGGCCGGCTGGACCCAGGATCAGGTGAACGGGATCAAGTCCACCGCCTACACCGGCTGGAGCCGTTCCGAAGGCCGCCGCCTCTTCACCGAGTGGCTGGACAGCAACACCATCGAGGACATCAAGGCCAACCGCTACATCTTCACCCATGACGACGAGATCGCGATGGGCATGCTGGAAGCGCTGAAGAGCTCTGACATCGACGCCGCCAAGAAGGAAGCCTTCCTCGGCGCCAAGGTCATCCTGGGCACCTCCTCCGGCCTCAACGAGATCTACTCCGTCCTCCGCGGCATCCACCAGAAGGACTACACCGCTGAAGTCGCACAGCTGGGCGACCTGTTCTCCGTCACCTATGATCCGGGCATGATCAAGATCGCCATCCAGGACATGGTTGACAGCCTTGACGGCAAGGAAGTTCCCAAGGACCACGTGGTGCCGGTATCCGTTGTGGACGCCGCCAACGTGAACGAGTTCCAGGGCTTCGGCGACGCATTCGCCAAATAAGAACCATTCATCATGAAAAACCCCGCGGGCGCTTCGGCGCCCGCGGGGAGACTGAATCGAGGAGGGCATGGCATTGCTGGAAATGACCGGCATCTCCAAGTCTTTTTTTGGCGTCAAGGTGCTTGACGATGTCAGCTTCAGCATCGATCCCGGCGAAGTGCATGCCCTGCTGGGGGAGAACGGCGCAGGCAAGTCGACCCTGATGAACATCCTCGCCGGCGTTTACACAGTTGATGCCGGCCATGTCGTATTCAGGGGGAAAACGCTTGAAAACACCACGGTACGCTTGGCAGAGAGCGCCGGTATCGCCTTTGTCCATCAAGAGCTGAACCTTTTCAACGACCTGCGGGTATACGAAAACATCTTCCTCCGCAAGGAGATCATCAAGTATTTCGGCATTCTCTCCAAAAAGGAAATGATCGCCAGATCACGGGAGCTGCTGTCGCAGCTGGGGGTCGACATCCAGCCCACCGCCATGGTGTCGGAACTGGAACCCGGCAAGAAGCAGCTGCTGGAGATCGCCAAGGCGCTGCACGCGAAAGCGGAGCTCTTTATCCTCGACGAGCCGACGACCTCGCTGAACACGACGGAGATCGAGATGCTCTTTGACATCGTCCGCAGGCTGAAAGCGCAGGGCAAGTCGTTTATCTTTATCTCCCACAAGATGCAGGAAATCTTTACGATTTCGGACCGCTACACGGTTCTCAGGAACGGGCAGCTCATCCAGTCCGGGAACATTGCCGACGTGACCCCCATGGAGGTTGCCCGTCTGATGGTGGGTCAGCAGTATTCCGAGCAGGGCGCCTATCATGAAAGGGAACTTGGTGAAACGGTCCTGGAACTGAGCAACCTGTCCGGGGAAGGGTTCCGGAACGTCTCCTTTCAGGTCCGCCGCGGCGAGGTCGTGGGCTTCACCGGCCTGAAAGGCGCCGGCATCAGCGAGATGATGCGCGCCGTTTTCGGCGTCCTGCCGATCAAGAGCGGGGAACTGTACCTGTTCGGCAAGCCTGTGAACCGCCACAACGTGCGCCGCGCGATGCAGAACAGGCTGTCGATGATCGCCGCGAACCGCAAGGAGAACTCGATCATCCCGGATTTTTCCCTGCTGGAGAATTTCTATATCTCCGAGCACAGGCTCTCTTCCAGGCGTCCGCTGATCCGGCTCCGCAAGGAGACCGTGCGTTACCGGTCCCACCGCGACGCTTTGTCGATCAAGGCCAATTCCCCCTTTGACATGATCACTTCCCTTTCGGGGGGAAACCAGCAGAAGGTCATCATCGCCCGCTGGCTGAACACGCAGGCGGACATCCTGCTGCTGGACAACCCCACCCAGGGCATCGACGTCGGCTCAAAGGCCGAGATCTACCGGCTGATCCAGGACCTTGCCTCCAGGGGAAAGACCATCCTGGTCAATACGCTGGAGATCCAGGAGATCCAGAAGGTTGCCGACCGCTGCGTCGTGTTTTACCACGGCAGCATCCACTCCATTCTCAAGCGCCACGAGATCACAGAGGAGCGAGTGGTCCTGAGCGCCACAAATGCCATCAAATCTTCGGAGGTGCTTGATCAACATGACCAAAGCAGTCGAAGCGCGGGATAAACAGCCCCGCTCCTTTTCGCGTGTTCTGGGCAACTACAGTTTTGTGCTGATCTTTGTCGCGATCCTGATCGCCTACCTGTTCATCAACGCGGGAGCGACGACCTGGAACGGCGTGATGAACATCCTGAGGCACTCCACGGTGGTGGGGATCATCGCTTTCGGAATGGGGCTTGCCATCATCACCGGCGGCATCGACCTGTCCGTCGGCAGCATGATCGCGCTGATCGGTGGGTTTTCCGTCGAGGTTTTCAACGCGACCAACAGCCCGGTCCTGACGCTGCTCTTCGCGCTGGCTGCCGGGTTTGTGTTCGGAAGCATCAACGGTCTGCTCATCGGCAAGGTGAAGATGCCCCCCTTTATCGTGACCCTGGCCACCATGATGATCTTCCGCTCGATCGCCCAGTATTACCTGCGCAGCATGGTTCGCAAGTCCATCTATAACATGGACGGCACGCTGGGCTCCTATGACGCGTTTTACGGCTTCGGGCAGAGCAAGCTGTTTGACCTGGTCCCCATGGTCGGGGTGATCCTGATCCTGGTGACCGCGCTGATGGTCTTTCTGTCCACGTCCACCAAATACGGAAGAACGATTTACGCGGTTGGCAGCAACGAACGGGCGGCCCTCCTGGCGGGCATCAACGTCGAAGGGGTCCGCGTCAGCGTCTATACCATCACGGGCGTACTTTGCGGCCTGGCGGCCTTCATATGGCTGGCGATGAACGGGGCTGTGGATCCGGCCACCCTGGGCAGGAGCAACGAGATGTACGCCATCGCGGCGGTGGTCATCGGCGGGGTCAGCATGTCCGGAGGGAAAGGGAAACTGCTGGGGATCCTCTTCGGCGCGATGTCCTACACCATCATCGACAAGATCATCGCGTCGATGGGCTTTGACGCGCTCATCAACGACACCATCAAGGGGTCCATCCTGTTGGTCGCCGTGTTCATCCAAAGCATGATCCCGGCCCTTCGCAAGAAACTGAGACGGGACTGAGAAACGGTCAGGCCTTGGTTCTGCTGCCCCCTGACGGGGGCAGCTGTTTTATACCGCTTCTTGTCACGCCTGTGCACGTTTAGTATACTGGCGGAGGAAGCAAGGGGATAGGAGGGGACAGAATGCCTCAGCAGTGGAAGCGCAGGCTGCCGGCGATCATCGGCCTGATGCTGTTCGCCTTTGCGCTGTACCGCTTCGACATGATGATGGGGATCATCGGGGCTTTCATCGCCATCCTCTCCCCCTTTATCATCGGCACCTTTATGGCGCTTCTGATCAATCTGCCCATGCGTTTTTTTGACAGGGTCCTGGTCTTCGGCAAGGGCAGGCCCGCCATGGCGCGGGCGAAGCGCGCCTTCACCCTGACGCTGTCGCTTCTGATCGTGCTGACCGTCATCACGCTGCTGCTGGTCGTGATCATCCCGGACATCGCCGCCGCCTTGGATCAGCTGATCCGGTTCATTCCTGACCTGATCAGGAACCTGGGGACCTGGCTGAGTGAGCGCAATGAGAACATCCGCTCCGCCCTGGGCATCGTGCAGACCAATGAGAATGAGGTGCGGGACCTGTTCCAGCGAGCCTATTCCTTTTTGATCGGCGGGCTCAGCGCTTCCTCCGGATTCGTGTTTTCCGCCGCGCAGAGGCTCTTCAGCCTGGTCATCTCCCTGGTATTCGCGATCTACCTGCTGTTCAACAAGGAACGGATCAGGAGCCAGTTCAGCCGCCTGATGCATGCCGTGCTGCCGGAGAAAACCGACGCCTTCGTTCAGCGCTTGGTCCGCCTTCTGCTTACAGCCTACTCCAATTTCCTGGCCGGGCAGTGCCTGCAGGCGTTCCTCTCCTCCGCGCTGACGGTGCTGGTCCTGCTCCTGCTCGGCGTTCCCTACGCGGTCCTCATCGGCCTGATCACCTTTGTGACGGCCTTCATTCCGGTCCTCGGTCCCTATATTTCCGGGCTGCTGGGCGTTTTGCTCATCCTGGCCGCGGATCCGTCCAAAGCCCTGCTGTTTTTATTGGTCTATTTCATCGTCCAGCAGATCTCGGGCTCCGTCATCTATCCGCGCATCATGTCGGGGGCCATCGACATCCCGTCCATCTGGGTGCTGGTCGCGGTCGCCCTCGGCGGCGGCATCATGGGCATCGCCGGGATGATCCTGTTCATTCCGCTGGTCAGCGTGGCCTACCGGCTGATCGCCGAGCATGTCATCAACCGCGAGAAACAATCAGCAGGCAGCAAGGAGAAACCCCTTGATCCGCTGTGACAGCCTGACAAAGGAATACGGCGGGGACGGCATCTTTGATCTGTCCTTTAAGGTCTCAGGGGGGCAGGCGCTGGGGATCCTGGGCCCGGCCGGCGCCGGAAAGTCGCTGACGCTGCGGGTCCTGCTGGGCCTGATCCGCCCGGACGCGGGAGAGGCGCGTTTGTTTGGGATGGACTGCTGGTCCCGCCGGCATCAGATCATGAAGAGGGCCGCCTGCTGCCCCGCGGTGCCCGCGCCGGAGCCGAACGCGACCGGGGAAGGATACATCCGTTTTATCGCGCGCTATCACGGCGGGTTCAACCCTGAGAAAGCCCGGAAACTGACGCAGCGGCTGGACATTTCCCTGACCGGCCTGTGCCGGGGGATGAGCGTGGAACAGCGCAAGAAATTGGGTCTCCTGGCAGCGCTCTCCCTGGACAGGGAGGCGGTGCTGCTGGATGAGCCGATGAACGGGATGGGGCCGCTTGCCAGGAACGCGCTGGCGGACGTGATCCGGGAAGAGCAGCGGGCCGGACGGGCGATCCTGATGACCTCCCACGTGCTGGATGAGGTGCGGCGCGCCTGCACCCACATCGCGATCATCAGGAAAGGCCGCCTGGTGGTTTCCCAGCCGGTGGACGCGCTGAGCCTGACGCGCCAGAAGGTCTACCACATCACGTTTTCAACGCCGGAGCAGGCTGCCAGTTTCGCCGGGGAGTGGGAGAGCGCGGTAGAGCTCATCGGCGCGCGGGCCCTGGTCGCCATTCCCGCCAGCCCGCAGGTGCTGATCAGGACGCTTGCCCGGTATACCGTTCTTGATTTGGTCGGTGGCCGTGAGGAGACGGAAGCCAATTTCCTGCGTTTCCACGGGGATGAGATCATATGATCCCGTCATTGTTCGCTTTCAGGTTCACCCGGCGCCTGCCGGGGCTGTTGCTCATCATGGGCCTTGCCTTTTTGATGGGCTCTCTGGCGGTTTACATGTATGCGCCGGAGCGGCTTGAGGATCTGCGCTACCTCCGCGGCGAGATGCCGGAACTGTTTACGCTTTTGGGCATAGAGGGAGACAGCAGCCTTGACATCCATCTGATGGGCATCCTGTACGGGTCCCTCCTGCCCCTGTTCATGATCCTCTTTCAGGCGAGCGCCGCCAACAGGCTTGCTGCCATGCCGCTTCAGGACGGCGGAATGGCCATGCTGCTTTCGGCCGGGCATCGCAGAAGCGCGGTGCTGCTCACGCTGTACCTGAACCTGCTGGCGGAGACGGCTCTGGTCCTTCTTGCCTGCGCGGCGGGCCAGGCCATCCTGGCGCTGATCCTGTTTGAGGGCTTCAGCCTTTTGGCCCTGCTGCGCCTGTGCCTTGGCTTTTTCCCGGTGATGCTGCCCTACGGCGCATTCGCGCTGCTTATGTCGATGTGGCCTGGGTCGGTGAAGGGGATGCGCAGGGTGTGCCATACGGTGATGCTGGCCACGCTGCTGTTCACGTTTGTCTCCAGGCTGCCCGGATGGACGCGTTCCCTGCGCTTCCTGTCCCCGCTGACACTGTTTAAGGGAACTGAGCTGGCTTCAGGCAGCGGGGGGTGGGGGGCGGCGCTCTTCGCCCTTCTTCCCGCAGCGTTCTTCCTGCTTGCTGCCCTCCGGTCCTTCAGCCGCCGTGAAATATGAAAGCGAGGCATCCATGAGCGGACATTTTGCCATCCACCCCTGGAAGGTCATCCAGACCGGCTTTGACCCGGGTGAGCAGCGCTTCGCCGAAAGCCTGATGTCCCTGGGCAACGGCGCCATGGGACTGCGGGGCAACTTTGAGGAGGGGTATTCCGGCGACAGCCTCCAGGGCACCTACATCGGCGGGGTCTGGTTCCCGGACAGGACGCGGGTGGGCTGGTGGAAGAATGGTTATCCGGCGTATTTCGGCAAGGTCATCAACGCCATGGACCTCATCGGGATCAGGGCCGCGGTCAACGGGGAAACACTGGACGCGGGCGGGATGAAGATCCGGGACTTCTATCGCGAGCTGGACATGCGCACCGGGATCCTGAGGCGCGAAATGACGCTGATCACCCGGCAGGGAAAGGTCAGTCTCACTGCGGAGCGCTTTGTCTCCATGGCGGACAGGGCCCTGCTTTCGGTCAGACTGACGCTCACTCCGGACTACCCGGCGAAGGTCGAGCTCACCGCCTTCCTTGACGGTGACGTCCGAAACGAGGACAGCAATTACGAGGAGCGCTTCTGGGAGCAGCTGGACGCGGGCGCTTGCGCTGATGAGCATTGCGCTCATCTCCTCAGCCGGACAAAGCCGAATCCCTTCAGCGTGCAGCGCTTCACGGTCGCGGGGGCTTTTCAGGCGAAGACAGACTTTCCCTTGACCGGCCGCGAAGTCCGGGCGGGATATGCCGCGCTCAGCTTCTCCGGTGAAGTGGCCCCGGGCGGGACGGCCTTGATTGAGAAGACGGTCGCCCTTGTCACCGACCGGGACGTCCCGCCGGACGAACTTGCCGGCACCGCCCTGAAGGCCGCGCAGACGGCGGCCAAACGCGGATATGAACGGCTGAAAGCGGAACACGCCGCCGCCTGGGCGCGAAAGTGGGAGACGGCGGACGTCGTCATCTCCGGGGATGAGGCGGCCCAGCAGGGGATCCGGTTCAACCTGTTCCACCTCCTGTGCACCTACACGGGGGAGGACGCGAGGCTGAACATCGGCCCCAAGGGATTCACGGGGGAGAAGTACGGCGGCGCGACCTACTGGGACACCGAGGCTTACTGCTTCCCGGTCTATATGGCGACAGCAGGCGCGGACGTTGCGCGGCAGCTGCTTCTGTACCGGCATCAGCAGCTGCCCGGCGCTTATCACAACGCGGCTCAGCAGGGGCTGCCGGGGGCTCTTTTCCCGATGGTGACCTTCAACGGCATCGAGTGCCACAACGAGTGGGAGATCACCTTCATGGAGCTGCACCGCAACGGCGCCATTGCCCATGCCATCTTCGACTATGTGACCTATACCGGGGATGGATCCTACCTCACTGGGCAAGGGCTCGACGTGCTCTGCGGGATCGCGCGGTTCTGGGCAGGGCGCGTCCATTTCAATACGCGGCTCCATCAGTACATGATCCATGGCGTGACCGGACCGAACGAGTATGAGAACAACGTCAACAACAACTGGTACACCAACCGCATCGCGGCCTGGTGCCTGGATTACTTCCTTGAGGCCTGTGACCGCGCAGGACAAAAGCGTTTGGATGAGCTCCGGATCACCCAAAGCGAGCTGGAACGCATGAGGGACATCAGCGCGCGGATGTACTACCCCTATGATGAGGAACGCGGCGTCTTTGTCCAGCATGACACCTTCCTCGACAAGGAACTGATCCCCGCGTCGGATCTCCCCGCTTCCCAGCGGCCGCTCAACCGGCACTGGAGCTGGGACCGCATCCTCAGGTCCTGCTTCCTCAAGCAGGCGGACGTGCTCCAGGGCCTCTACTTCCTGGGGCACCTCTACGACCGTGAGACCAAGAAGCGCAATTTCGACTTTTATGAGCCCATGACAGTGCACGAGTCCTCCCTGTCCCCCTGCGTCCATGCCATCCTGGCCGCAGAGACCGGGCAGGCGGAGAAAGCGGTGGAACTTTATCACCGCACGGCGCGCCTGGATCTGGACAACATCAACCATGACACCGATGACGGCCTGCACGTCACCAGCATGTCCGGTTCCTGGCTGGCCATCGTCCAGGGTTTTGCGGGGATGCGCGCTGCGGACGGGCTGTCTTTTTCACCCTTCCTGCCGGAGGGGTGGGACAGCTGCTCCTTCCGTTTTGTCTACCGCGGCAGGGTCATCCGGCTTGAGATGCTCAGGGACGGCGTGAAGCTGTCCCTGATCTCCGGCGGGGCGCTGACTGTCAGGGTCTGGGGGGAGGAATACCTGCTGGAGGGCGAATTGAACCTCAAGAGGGAGAGAGCATGAAGAAACTGTTTATATCCGCTGACATCGAGGGAAGCTGCGGTATCGCGGCCTGGGGTGAGACGGAGAAGGAGAAAGCGGATTACGCGGCCTTCGCGGCGCAGATGAACAGGGAAGTCGCCGCTGCCTGCGAGGGCGCGCTGGAAGCGGGGATCGACCTTGTCCTGGTGCGCGACGCCCATGACAGCGCGCGCAACCTTGACCATCTTCAGCTGCCGCCCCAGGCGCAGCTCGTCCGCGGCTGGGCGGGCGACCCGCTGTGCATGATGTCGGGCCTAGACGGCAGTTTCCATGCCGCTGTGATGACCGGCTGCCATGACGCCGCCGGGACGGGTTCCAACCCGCTCTCACACACGATGAGCCTGGGGATCATCTGGATGACGCTCAACGGCGAAACGCTCAGCGAGTCGGAGATCAACGCGTATACCGCGGCTTCTTTCGGCGTGCCGGTTGTTGCGGTCACGGGGGATGCAGGCCTGTGTGAGCGGATGAAGGCGCTCATCCCCGGCTGCCAGACCGTTCCCGTCCATCAGGGGACTGGCGGTGCGGTCAAAAGCATCCATCCGGAGCTGGCGCTCCGGCGCATCCGGGAAGCGGTCCGGCAGGGCTGCCTGATGGACAGGGAGGATTGTCTTCTCCGCCTGCCGGGGCATTTCCGCCTGGACGTGCGCTACCGGGAGCATCCCCGCGCGTTCCGGGGCGGATTTTATCCCGGCGTCCGGACCCTGGACAGCCATACCCTGCGCTATGAATCGGATGACTGGTACGAGGTGCTGCGCATGATGGAGTTCTGCCTATGATGAAACGGTCTGTCAAGCCGTACCTTGCCCTTCCGGGGGTCCTGCTGATCTTCTTTTCACGTTATCTTCCCGGCTTGGGCGGTTTGTCCGGGGAGGCCATGGCGGTGCTGGGCATCTTTCTGGGGTCAGTGCTGCTGTGGCTGTTCATTGACATCAGCTGGCCCAGCATCCTGACGCTGCTGTCGCTATCTCTGCTCAAAGGCATCGGGACCGCGGGCGTCATCGCAGCTTCTTTCGGCAATACGACCATCTGGTTTCTGGTTTTCTCATTCCTGATGACCTATTCCCTGAGTGAGACGGGTTTCCTGCGCCGCGCCGCGATGCTGTTCCTGAACAGCCGCTTTGCCGGGCGGGGCCCCTGGGCGTTTGTGTTGATGTTTTTGCTGGCGGTGTTGGCACTTGGCAGTTTCATCGCCCCGACGGTCACATTCCTGCTCTTCTTTGCCCTGCATAAGGAGATGATGGATGCGATGGGGCTGAAACCCGGCAGCGCCCTGGCCAGGGCGCTGATGCTCGGCATTGCCTGCGTGACGTCCATCTCCTGCGCCATGACGCCCATCGCGCACACCTTCCCCCTGATGGCGCTGGGCTTTTACGAAGCCGCAACCGGCGAGACGATCAGTTATTTCTCCTACCTGAAAATCGGCCTGCCCGGCGGGATCATCCTGTTCCTGCTCTCCTTCCTCATGCTGTATCTGATGTACGGGCGAAAGGTCAGGGAAGAAAAGGTCAGCCTGGCCGGGCTGAAACTTCCCCCTGCTCAGCCCATCGGCGCCCGGGAGATGTTCTCAGCGCTGGTGTTCTTTGCCGCGGTGCTCATCTGGCTCCTGTCCGGCATACTGCCGGACAGCCTCCGGACCCTGACAGCCCTGGGGACAGTGTGGCCGGCGATGGCGGGGGTCGTGCTGCTCGCGGCCATTCCCATCCGCTCAAAGCCTGCGCTGGACATCAGGAAGGGGCTGGTGCAAGGGGTATCCTGGAACAGCATCCTGCTGTGCGCGGCCGCCCTGGCCCTTGGCAAATACCTGACGGCGGAGGAATACGGCATCACCGCGCTGATCGGCAGGGTGCTCCAGCCGGCGATGGGCGCTCTGGGATACGTCGGCGCGCTGCTGGTCCTGATCGCGGCCACTGTCGTGATGACCAACTTCATGTCCAATATCGTCACGACCACCGTCATGTACAATGTTTCCGCGGCCGTGCTCCCGGCGCTTGCGCTCGCGGGGACGGTCATCGCGCCGCAGACCGCGGCCATTCTCGTCGGGATCTGCGCTTCCCTGGCTTTCGCGACCCCTCCCGCCATCGCGCACATCGCGCTGGCCGCCGGCTCTGACTGGGCCGGACCCAAGGACATGCTTTTGTACGGAGGCCTTCTTGCTGTGCTCTGCATCCCTGTTGTACTGGTATTTACACTGATTTGATAAGGATTTGGTAACAGCCTTTGATCAGGTTCCCCATCGGCATCCTGCTGGAGTCCCTCCGCCTTCCCATCCCGCAGGCGCTGGAAAAAGCGCGGGACTTGGGCGCCGTTGGGGTTCAGGTCTGCGCGGCGCATGGCGGGCTGTCCCCGGAGAGGCTCAGCCCCCGGGCAAGGCGTGATTTTCTCAGACAGGTCAAGGACCGGGGGCTCGCCGTGTCCGCTGTGTGCGGAGACCTGGGGCATGGATTCGGCGATCCGGAGAAGAATCCGGACCTGATCATACGCGCTAAGCGCATTCTCGACCTGAGCATGGAATGGGAATGCGGCATTGTCACCACGCACATCGGCGTCGTCCCCTCGCTTCCGGCGCATCCCCGGTATGCTGTGATGCAGGAGGCCTGCGGTCGCCTGGCGGAGTACGCGGACAGCCTGGGGGCGCGTTTCGCGGTCGAGACCGGGCCGGAGACGGCCCTGACCCTGAAAGGGTTTCTTGATTCCCTCCATTCGCGTGGCGTTTCCGTCAACCTGGACCCGGCCAATTTCATCATGGTCACCGGCGATGACCCGGTGATGGCGGTCCACACCCTGAAGGAGTACATCGTCCATACGCACGCGAAGGATGGGGTCAAACTGCATGACGAAGACCCTGAGAGGATCTACGGCATTGTTTTCAGGGGTGAGGTGACCAGTCCATCCTTCCGGGAGGTGCCTCTGGGTGAAGGCAGCGTTGACTTTCCGGCTTACCTTTCCGCGCTTCAGGACATTGGGTACAAGGGCTTCCTGACGATCGAGCACAAAGTCGGGGAGGACCCCGAAGGGGATGTCCGCGCCGCCGCCTTTTACCTTAAGTCCCTGATGAGGTGAGAAAAAGGGAAGGTTCCCGCAGGGGCTGCCATTGTGCTGCGCGAATGATTTCCTGAATGATTATTGACAAAGGATCCCAATGGATTTCGGCTGAAAAATCAAGGAATCGAATCAGGTTCATCAGTCCGATATCCGGAAATATTCCGGTCACTGAACAAATGTCAGACCTCCGGTCTGCACACACCTTGAAGTTAAAACAGACAAATAATAGATAAAATCAATCTTGAAAGATAACGTTTACCATGTTACTATGTTGATGAAAATATGCGTATCTTGTTGCAGCGGCGAATCCATAGACATGTTATTGTCTATGAAATATAGGAGGAGAAACATGAGAAAAACCTTGCTTAAACTGGTTCTGCCCCTGTTGCTGGCCGTCACGATGGTTGTGCCCATGATGTCGGCACTCGCCGAAGGCACCCCCGCCAAGGAACCGATCACTTTCACCATGTTTATCGCCGGCCCGGGCGAAGCACCCGCGAAAGACAACAAGATCATCAAGAAGATCCAGGAACTCACAGGCGTCACCATCGAGTTTGAGTATCTGGTCGGTGACATGAACCAAAAGGTCGGCATCATGGTTGCCAGCGGCGAGTACCCCGATATCATCGGCGCCGGTCAGGCCCGCGGTGATTTCCTGAGGGGCGAAGCGTTTGTGGCGCTGGACGATTATCTTCCCAACTATCCCAACCTTTGGAAGCATTTCGCTCCTTACGAGAAAAGGCTCCGCGATGTGTCCGAGGACGGCAAGATCTACATCCTGGACATTTGGTCACGTGTCTACAGACTTGAAGACGGCCAGGACGACTTCTATGAGGCCGACTATAACGGCCCGGCATTCTGGATCCAGAAAGACGTGCTCGCGTGGGACAATTACTCCAATCCCGACACGCTGGATGAGTTCTTTGACCTCCTGGAGCGCTATTATGCAGCGCATCCCACGATCGACGGCCAGCCCACCCTGCCCTTTGAGATCCACTCTCAGGACTGGCGTTCCTTCTGCCTGAAGAACGCGCCGCAGCACCTGATCGGCGGGCGAAATGAAGGCGACGTGGTGGTCAATACCGATACCTTCGAAGTTGAGATCTATCAAAACAAGCCGTACGCGGAAAAATACTACAAGAAGCTCAACGAGGAGTATAAGAAGGGCCTGATCAATGCGGAGACATTTACCAGGAACTACGACCAATACCTGTCCGTGATCTCCACCGGCCGTGTTCTGGCCATGTTCGACCAGCAGTGGAACTTCCAGGACGGTGAAAACGTGCTGATCGCCGAGGGGAAGATCGAGCGCACCTATGTACCTCTCGGCTTGACCTTTGACGGACCGGCGGCTGCGTACAACAGGCAGAGGGATGCCGGCGTCATCGGCGGCAACGGCATTGGCATCAGCGTCAACTGCAAGGACATCCCCAGGGCTCTGGAGTTCATGGACATGCTTCTGGACGAGGAAGTCCAGACGCTGCTGTACTGGGGCATTGAAGGCGAAGACTACTATGTGGACGAAAACGGCCGCTACAGGCGCACACCTGAACAGAAGGCCAATTTCGACAACGCGGACTGGCGGCTTGCCAACGCGGGCTGGGACCTTGCCAATCAGTTCCCGAAGATCCAGGGGCGTTATTCCAACGGCAACATCGCCTTTGCCCCGTCCAACCAGCCGGAGGAAAGGCTTGAGAACCAGTTCGAATACGACAAGGCTTTCTATCCTAAGTACGGCTACTTCACCAGGAACGATTTCCTTCCCACGATGGCGTATCCCGGCTATCCGGAGGTTTGGTCCATTTTCTCCACCTTGCCTGCGGACAATGTCGCCAAGCCGATCTTTGACGAAATCACAGATCTGCAGAACAGATACCTGCCCGGTATCATCATGTCGGATGATTTCGATACCGCCTGGAAAGAGTACGTTGCCAGATATGAAAGCGTCGACTACAATGCTCTGGAAACGGAAATAGAAAGACAGATCCAGCTGCGTTTGGTCAAGTAACAATCGACTCCCAACTGCAATAGGAAAAGGGGCGGTCTCTATATGGACTCTTTGGAGCCTCAAGAACCGCCCCTTTTCCAATCCAACATATGTGGCCAGAGCAAATCCTCAGCAAAGGGGGATACCCGATATGAAAAGTGAAGGAGTCATCCGCAAAAAAGGGTTATGGTACAGGATCTCCACACAGAAAGAGCTCACGCTGCTTTCGCTGCCCTTTTTCATCTACTTCACTATTTTCAATTACGCGCCGCTGTGGGGGCTTACCATGGCGTTCCAGAATTATAAGCCCCAGCGTCCTTTTTCCGAGCAGGAATGGGTTGGGTTCAAACACTTCGAAAAACTGTTTACCGACCCTGATTTTTATCGCGTCATGCGCAACACCCTGAGCATGAGCATCATCAATCTGGTATTGGGCTTTGTCTCCGCCATCGCGTTCGCGCTCTTTCTGAATGAACTGCGCGGCAAGGCATTCAAAAGGATCACGCAAACGGTTTCATACATGCCCCATTTTCTTTCCATGATCATCGTCTGCGGTCTGGTATCGAATTTCCTTGCCATGGACGGCGGCATTGTCAATGAGCTGCTGCTGAAAACCGGATTGATCAAAGATAAGATACACTTCATGGGCGAGCCGGGATATTTCTGGTGGATCGTTGGCTTCACAAATGTATGGAAGTCAATGGGCTGGAACAGCATCATCTATCTGGCGGCCGTCACTTCCATCGACCCGGCGCTGTATGAGGCGGCGGCCATGGACGGGTGCGGCCGGTTTGGCAGGATGTGGAACATTACCCTGCCGGGCATAAAGTCCACGATCGTCATCCTCCTGATCATGAACGCGGGCTGGATACTGAACGCCGGTTTCGAAATGCAGTACATCCTGGGCTCAAACGGCCTTGTGCTCGACGTTTCCGAAACAATTGACATTTTTGTTCTGAAAAGAGGCTTCGGGAGATCCAACGGTTTTGCCTTCGGCACTGCGGCCGGTATGTTTAAGACAGTCGTCAGCGTTGTGATCCTAACGCTGTTCAATAAAATTGCCGGTATGGTAGGGGAAGAAAAACTCATCTGATACTGCTTTGCAGTGAGACAGGAGGTGTTTGAATGAGACGGTCATTGGGCGACAAGATAGTCGACGCGATCATTGTCTTCGGCATGTGTTTGATCATTATTATTATGTTGTTCCCCATCTGGAACACGCTGGTTGTGTCCTTCAACGAGGCGAGGGATTCGCTGAAAGGATCCCTCTACCTGTGGCCGAGGGAATGGACGCTGTTCAATTACCAAAGCGTATTCAAGACCGACAAGGTGGTCAATGCTTTTCTGATATCTGTCTACAGAACCGTTATCACCCTGGTGGTCAACGTGTTCCTGTCAAGCCTGCTGGCGTATATCCTGAGCCGCAAGGAGTTCGTCTTTCGAAAATTTCTGACCACCTTTATGGTCATCACCATGTACATCAACGCGGGGCTGATCCCCCAGTATTTCCTCTACCGCGACCTGGTGCTGATCAACAGATTCTGGGTCTATATCCTCCCTTCCATGGTGGGGGCATTCAACGTCATCGTCATCCGCACCTATATCAACACGCTGCCGGCATCCCTTGTGGAGTCGGCAAAAATTGACGGTGCCAGCGAGATGAAAATATTCCTCAGGATCATTATACCTTTGTGCCTGCCGGTGATGGCCACTGTTGCCCTGTGGGCGGCCGTCGGCGCCTGGAACGACTGGTTTACCTCGTTTATTTTCGCGCCGAAACAGGATTTGAGCACCCTTCAATACGAAATGATGAAAATTCTGTCTGCATCGATGCAATCAGGTGTTCGACAGCCGGATTATCTGGCCTCTTCGATGCAGGCAAGAAGCATGGTCACGCCGAACTCATTGCGGGCAGCGATGACCATGGTGGCGACCGTACCGATTCTGGTTGTTTATCCGTTCCTCCAGAAGTATTTTATCACTGTCAACATCGGCGGCGTCAAGGGGTAGACCGGTCGCTTCATGACGTTGGCGGGAAAGAAAGCATATGTTGTGGGCCCGTGGAAACGGACAGACCGATGAGACGGTCACAGCGCAGATCAACAGTGCTTAACGGCATAAAAGGCTGATGGGAAAA
>CAZVSG010000024.1:0-9307 GCA_964629345.1 uncultured Christensenella sp.
TCCCCTTTCAGTTATGACACAATTATATCACATATCTCGTGTAGACACTATCTAGCAGACGTTGGAATTCCCTCAGTCAGGCCTCACCCGGGCGTTCTGTCCTCTCAATGGCCTTTGCGCGTTTCACGGATGGCTTGAGCCTTTCCCGCGACGACCCGCTACTGCCCCAGCCCGAAGTCCGCGCTTCCCGCGATGGCTTTGAGCGTGCCGGACATACCGGGCCTCACCCCGGAGGGTGCGGACAGCGTCAGTTGGAAATCGATCCCGCCGGCCTGGGTCCGGCAGGTCAGCCGGGTGCCCTCGGCATTGGCGTACAGCAGGAAGACAGCCTGGGAGGTGTAGAGGACCTCCGCCTTTACACCATTCTGTGATGATGCGATCCGGAGGATGTCGGCTTCGCTGAGCAGGCTGTAGTCCCCGCCGCTTTGGGAGAGCGAGAGGGTCAGGGTGTACTCGCCCGTGACGTCGAAGGCCTTCAGATACAGGCCTTCGCTCCTCAGCTGCCCTGCGGACAGGCCGTAGAGCCTTAGGACGGGGTCGTCCGGCGGCGTGTCCCGGGTGATGACGTCCAGGGAGGCGGGCAGGGAGAGGAACAGGCCGTATTCCGGGATCTGCGCCTCCGCCGCGCCCGCCGGCAAGACCCGCGCGCTGAACAGCAGGGCGAGGGCCAGCAGCAGGCTCGGGAGGATCCGGGGCGTTTTCCGTTTCATGTCAGCCTTTCCTTCCATACAGCGCCTTGTACCCATACAACGGTTTGGCAGGGCGGTTTCCTTCTCAGCGCTTCCCGGCGCTGGATTCACAGCGCGGCGATCCCTTCTTCCGCCCTGCGCATGACCTCAGCAACGCCGTCGCAGAAGCGGCCAAACTCCGGGTCCTCTGTCTGCTTCTCGGGCATGGCCATCAGCGCTTCCAGCGAGAGGCGGACGCCCTGGTCAAAGCGGGTGCGGGCGGTAAAACCCGGCACCAGGCGCTTGATCTTGCTGTTGTCAAACAGGGCGCAGTGGGCCTTGTCCCCCAGCAGGCTGCCTGCAAAATCGTAGTTCCTGGCATTGGCCAGCAGGGTGCTGGGCACGTGGCAGGGGATAAACGGACGATCCAGGGCTTCGGACAGGATGCGGTGGATCTGGTTCCAGCTGAGCGCTTCGTCGCTGGTGATGTGGACCGCTTCTCCCAGGGCGCGGTCGTTGCCCATCAGGCCGATAAAGCCGTCGGCGAAGTCCTCCGACCAGGTGACGGTCCACAGGCTGGCGCCGTCCCCGGGGATCAGGACGGGCTTCCGGTCCAGGATGCGCCTGATGACCTGCCAGGATCCCTTCGCGCCATGGATGGCCAGGGGCAGGGTGCCGGGCCCGTAGGTGTGGCTGGGCCGGACGATGGTCACGGGGAAGACCTGCCGGTCCCAGGCGTCCATCAGCTGCCTCTCACACGCGATCTTGTTCCGGGAATACTCCCAGTAGGGGTTGGACAGCGGGGTGCTCTCGGTGATGACCGGGCCGCGCGGCGGCTTCTGATAGGCGGAGGCGGAGGAGATGAAGATATACTGCCCCACCCTGCCGTCAAACAGGCGGATGTCCCGGACCGCCTCATGGGGGTGATAGGCGATGAACTGCGCGGCCACGTCGAACGTCCGCCCGGCAAGGGCCGCCTTCAGCGCCTTTTCATCATGCGCGTCGCAGGCGATATGCTCCGCGCCGGGGGCCAGGCTGTTTCTGCTGCCGCGGTTGAGCAGGGCGACTTTCCAGCCCTGCGCGAGCAGTTTTCTTGTGATGGGCAGGCTGATGGTACCCGTCCCGCCGATGAGCAATGCGTTCATTCAGCGTTTCCTTTCGATGCGCCCTGCGGGCGTCTGCTGCTGTCGTCGATATTGTACCTGAGGAGCGGACCCCGTGCAAGCATGCGCGGGCACCCCCATGGATGGGAACCAGATTTGACAGGCGGCTTTCCTATTCCGTATAATGGGGTATCACAGCACTTCCGCGGATCGCCGGCGGAGAAGAGGAGACCCGTTTGCCCCCCATGAAGGATTTCAACGCGCTGGACGTCTCGGCGGACCTGATGAAGGCGCTTGCCCGGATGGGCATCAGCGTTCCCACCCAGATCCAGCAGGAGACCATTCACCCCATGATGGCAGGGCGCGACATCATCGGCATCGCGCCTACCGGCACCGGCAAGACCATCGCCTTTGGCATCCCGATGCTGGAGTACATCAGCCTGACGGAGACCAGGGTGCAGGAACTGGTGATCGCGCCGACCCGGGAGCTGGCGCTGCAGATCGAACAGGAACTGACCGACCTGGGCCATTTCATTCCCCAGATCCGCATCGCGGCGCTCTACGGCGGGCAGCCGATGGCCAAACAGATCAACCAGCTCAAGCGCCGCCCGCAGATCGTGGTGGCGACACCGGGGCGGCTGCTGGACATGGTCAACCGCGGGCATGTCCATCTGGACCACGTCCACACGATGGTGATTGACGAGGCGGACGAGATGCTCAAGATGGGCTTTGTCAAGGATGTCACCAAAATCATCGAGCTGGTGCCGGCCAACCGGCAGCTGGTGATGTTCTCCGCCACAACCAATTCCGACGTGATGACCATCTCCTGGAAGTACCAGCAGGAACCGGTGGAGATCACGGTGGAAGCCACCCGGGAAAACCGCCCGCAGATCACCCAGTACACGATGGTGGTGGGGCGGGAGGACAAGATGGCGGCGCTGCAGTACCTGCTGGATTCGGACGAGTATGACCGGGTGATGGTGTTCGTGAACACCAAGTTCATGACCCAGCGGGTGTGCGACAGGCTGAAGAAGCAGGGTTACCAGGCGGAAGCGCTGCACGGCGACATCCGCCAGTCCCAGCGGACCCGCATCATGAACGACTTCAAGCGCGGCAAGTTCCCCGTCCTGATCGCAACCGACGTGGCCGCCCGCGGCATCGACGTGGACGACGTGGAGGCGGTGATCAACTACGACCTGCCCAACGAGAACGAGTACTACCTGCACCGCATCGGCCGCACCGGCCGGGCGCGCAAGCACGGGGTCTCCTTCACGATGTTGACCTTCCAGGAGACGGTCCGCATGGACGAGATCCTGAAGTATATGCAGACCAAGCCCACCCCGCTGCACTTTGACGAGGCGAAGATCCTGTGCCGGGCGGACGGGGGGGCTTTCTTCACGAAGGTGTAGCTTCGCCAAAGCGTCTGCGGGCGCTTTGGTGTCTGGAGGGACGGGCATTTTCGCTGAGCCTTTGAATGCAGGGAGTGAGCTGCTTCGCAGACCTCCCCGCCCGCCCGGCAAAGCCGAATGAAACGATTCCAGTCAGGCGGCTGTGCCCTCTGCCCCCCTTCAAGAGATTTTTGCATCCTTGGAAGCAGCCAAAAACTGCTTCCTTTTCCATGCAAGGGATGAGTTTGCGGTCAATCAAAAAGCATCTCCTTGCAATGCGCCGGAGATGCCTCTTCTTCACTTGAAATGATCATCTGATGATTTTTGATCCCGGGGTCTAGGGAGGAACTCCCCGGGCGGGGCCTGGGGACGCGGTCCCCAGCCGTATTCCCCGTATTCCCATACTCCCCGAACTTCCCGTTCCTACTGACGGATCGCCGCCCTGAACGCCTCAAAGAACTCCGGGCAGGCCCAGGTGCCGCAGGCGCTGAGGCTGTCGCCGGAAACGGCCAGCTGCAGCACCACGCCGCTGCCGTACTGCACCAGCAGGGCCTTATCGCTTTCGCGGCTCTGGCTGCCCTGATACGCGGCGCGGCTGAACAAGAGGTCCATCAGCTGCGCAACGGCCTCCGGGTCGCTCACGGTGCCCTCACCGGAGAGCTGAAGCGTTTCAGCGCCGCCGGGCAGGGTATCCCTGAGCCCTTCGTTGCCCACCAGCGCCGCGCCTGAGAAGGAGACCCGCTGGAAGAGGCGGAGGGAACCATCCACTGGGGCGGCCACTGCGGCTTTACCCATGCCGGATACCGCGTAAACGGATTCACCCATGCCGGCGGCGTTGCTCAGCGTGCTTGCGCCCATGTCCAGCGCGGGCTCGTTGGTGAATACTTCCACGCTGCCCAATTGACCCCCCTTCAGGGCGGATACGTCCGCGGGGTGGGTGAGCAGGCGGTAATAGCGTCCATCCAGGCGGATGAGCGGGAAATTGGCGCCGGAACCCTGCGCCCAGATGCCCTGATAGACGGGTGCCTTCGCCTCCGACAGCATCAGGCTGCCGCGGGGCAGATCCGCTGCCATGCGGATGCCGTCAGGGAGAGCGGGTCCGGAGGAGAGGACGTTCACCGCCGGGACGGCAGGCTTGAACAGCCCTGGGAGAGCCAGGGCGGAAAGCCCGATGACCAGGGCCAGCGACAGCGCGAAAGCCAGCGCGCGGTTCATGCGCGGCTGTGTCCGGGCGCGCTCGGGCTGAGCCGCTTTCATCTGAGCGCGATGAAACAGGGCGGGGCCGGCGGTCAGCCCGCCCAGCGTCTCGTCCGCGACCTGCCTGAGTGTTTCCAGCTTGATCAAACTTCATCGCCTCCGTTGAGGTATTGCCTGAGCTTCTGCCTTCCGCGCGACAGCCGGCTGGAGATGGTGCCTGCGGGAAGACCGAGGACGTCGGCGGTCTCCTCCGTGCTCAGCCCCTGGTAGTAGTACAGCAGGAAGACCTCGCGCTCCGGCGCCGGCAGGGCGGATACCGCCTGCATCAGCGCTTCTTTTTCCAGCCTGTCCTCGATCCGGTCCTCATCCGGGATGATCTCCAACACCTTGCTTCCCAAAAGGACGCGCTTGTGCCAGGAGGAGCGCCACAGGTCGCGGCAGCGGTTGAGGGCGACCTTGAGCAGCCAGGCTTTCTCGCTTCCGGGTTTCAGCACGGGGCGGGTCTCCATCAGCCGGACGAACACGTCCTGCGTCACGTCCTCCGCCTGCTCGCGGGAGCGCAGGTAAAAATAACTCACCCGCAACACGTCCGTGCCGAACTGCTCATACAGCCGGGCGATCTGTTCGTCGCTGACCGGGCCGTTTCCCGGGCTTTCCCTGCTGTCACCCATCAAACGCGGCTGCGCCCCCTTTTCATGCAATGATGCGCCATCGGTATCGACATGATGAGAGGATTATAAACTTGAACGCCGCCCAGGCGCAAGGAGGCGGCCGGGCAGAGCATCGGCAAAGTCTCTGCAGACACTTGTCGTTTTGGGAGAACGGGCATTTTCGCTTGGCTGCGAAAATGCAAGGAATGAATGGCTGTGCGGTTCGACCCGCCCGCCCGGCAAAGCCGAAGGAAACGATCACAGCCGAAGGGCTGCGCCTTCTGAAACTCCCCTGGATATGGTTTTACGATATCAACGGCCGGGCAGATGCCCGGCCGCTGAAGGGATCATGGGTCAGGGTATCCCTCAGGCGTTCCCGTGCCTGTCGCTGCGGCGCCTGCGGGTTTTACCCGTCTGCGGAGGGTTGCTTCCGGATTCCCCGGCGGCATTCTGCTGCGTTTCCACGCCGGATGGACCCTGCGGCTGCGCCGTGTTGACCGGCTTGGCCTGGGCGGGACCCTGGGGCGGAACCTGAGGGCTTGGGCGGTACTGGACGATGCCCTGGGGCGCCTGTGCCGCGGGACCGGATGCCGGGGGCATCCCGGGCTTGTACTGCGCCGTGCCCTGCGGCGTCTGCCCGGGCTGGCTTCCGGCAGGAGGCGTTCCGGCCGGCTTGAACTGCGCCGTGCCCTGCGGCGTCCGCCCGGGCTGGCTTCCGGCGGGCGGCGTGCCGGCCGGCTTGAACTGCGCGGTGCCCTGCGGCGTCTGCCCGGGCTGGCTTCCGGCAGGAGGCGTTCCGGCCGGCCTGAACTGCGCGGTGCCCTGCGGCGTTGCGGACCGGGGCGGAGCGTAGGGGGAGACGGGCTGCTGCTGGGCAGGCCGCGCCTGGGGCTGACCGCCCTGCTGCGCCAACTGGGCGCGGCGCTGGGCGCTTCTGGCGGCCGCGCGTTTCTGGTTCTGCTGATACAGGTGATAGGCGTAATAGCCTCCGCCGCCCAGCAGCGCGACGAGGCCGACTGCCAGCAGCCCGGTGGGGAAGGAGGAATCCGCTTTTTCCGGCGGCTCCGGGAACTCCTCGATCAGGACAGGCGAAGGGCTGGGCGACTCAGTGGGCACGGGACTGGGTGTGAAAATGGCTTCGACCGGGGGGGTCGGTGTGCCCAGCGGGTTGAAAGGCTCATAGGAAGGATTGATCAGGTTGGGGTTCTGCCAGACGGTAGCGTTGTAGTCCTCCACCGGGGTGATGTTGGTGCTCTGTCCGCTGCTCCCTGTGGCCTGGAGGGTGACGCTGTTGGCGTTCAAGTATTCGGGGCTCTGCAGATAGCTGGCCAGTTGGCCCATGGGCAACACGGTAAAGAAATTGCCGTGGACGTAGCCGGTCATACCTTCCTGGCTGATGCGGTACCATACGCCGTCGCTTTCCGTGCTGCTCCCGTAGACCAGCGCGAAGGCATGCTTGCTCATCAGTTTCAGCTCACGGCTGGCGGTGGAAGGACCGCTGCGCAGACGCACCTTGTCGGTGTTGACGTAGCCGTAGCTGGAGGGGCTGTCCATGGTCACCGGCGGTAGCGTCGCCGCGGGCGCGGGGGTGGGGGTCCGGAGGCTTTCAAGGTAAGCCGCGGTTTCCGCGGGGGAGAGCATGCGCATCTGATCCGCGCGCACGTAGCCGTAGCCCGCTGCATACTGGATCAGGTGCCAGACGGAGCCTGCGGCGTACTCCTGACCCCGCACGTCCGCGACGGAGCTGTTGGGGAGCAGGCTGAGGATCTGCGCGTTGGTGTCCGCGAAGGCCCGCATGGGCACGTTGTCGCCCATGGTGATGGCGTAGCCGGTGCGCTGCTCGGGCAGACTTGTGGGCACGGGGGTAGCGGTCGCCTGCGGCTGCAGCTGGGCAAGGTAGGAGGCGGCCTCCTGCTCGCTGATGGTCCGAAGGGCTGAATTGGGCAGATAGCCGTAAACGCTGTCAGCCATCACCTGGACATTGCTCCAGCCTTCATCGCCGATGAAGGTCTGCCCCCAGACATACATCAGGGAATTGGCCTCGATCATCTCCAGCACAGGCTCGTCCAGCCTGTTCGCGCCGGTCCTCAGCGCCGCCTGAAGGGTCGTCAGCGCGTAGCCGTGATAGGACACGGGCTCCGGTGTGGCGGGGACGGGGGTCGAGCTTGGCTGGGTGGGAACAGGGGTTGCGGTCACCGCGGGCAGGGTGGGGACCGGGGTGACAGCATAGGGCATCGGGGTCGCGAGCGTCGCCTGGTACTGGGCGCTTTCCTGCGGGGTGAACAGGCGGGTGTATTCCGCCATCACGTAGCCCTTCCTGCCGTTTGCCATGATGCTGTACCAGACGCGGCCGCCCACGGTTTCCTGGGTGTAGACCCAGAACCGCTCGCCCCGTTCCAGCTGGCTGATCTTGGTGGAACTGGTGGAGGCCTTGGTGCGGAAATTGACGCCGTTCCTGTCTGTCACCTCAGCCCAGCGGTCGATGATCTCCCCGTCTGAGGGGAGATCCTGCTGCGGGGTGGGCGCGGGGGAGGGCGTGGGGGTCCAGCCGAACAGCGCCGCCGCCTCGGAGTAATCAAGAAGCCTGACCACGGTGGCCTTCAGGAACCCTTCCTGTCCGTTTACGTCCGCCAGGTACCATTCCTCACCCTGCGCGTTTTTGACGGATCCGAGGATGTGGGCCAGGTCTGTCCTGTTCAGGGCGGAGAGAATGTTCCCGCTCTGTGTGGTGTCCGGGCTGGATCTGAAATTGATGTTGTCGCTGATCGGGTAGGCGTAGCGGTCCATGGTGGTGAGATCAAAGGGGAGGGCTGTCGGTTCAGGGCTGGGCGTGGGGGGCGGGGTCGGCGTCGCCGGCCTGCGGTAGATGAAGACGACTTCCTGCTGGCTGAGGATGCCGCTCTGGCTGAGCGTGACGGTCACGGGGCTTGCGCTGATCAGTTCCATTCCCTCAGGCGCCGGATCGGGCCTGGCCTGGATCTGATGCTCGCCGGCGATGATCTCCATCGTCTGGCTGGGAGAGAGCGTATTGCCGGCTTCATCGCGGTAATGCAGCGTGAGGACGGCTGACTTGACGGTGATGTCACGGAAGGTGAACACCACTTCCTGCTGGCTGGGATTTCCGCTGCTGTCCAGCGTGATCACCGCGCTGTCCGGGCCGATGAGCTGGTAGTGCTGAGTGTCGATCCTGGACAGGTCAACGGCGATGAGGGTCTGCTCGCCCTCCTTGCAGGGCACGTTTTCACTGAAGAGAACGCCGCCGGCTTCGCTCCTGTAGACGACGCTCACCAGCGCCGCCTTGGGCGGGGGCGCGGGGGTCGGGGTGATTTCCTGGCTGCTTTCGTAGAGGAAGGTCAGGCTGACGGGCTGGGCAGCATTGTTGAGGACGGTGACGTACTTGACCGTATCCTCGCCCGGGGCCAGGCGGTAGCCTTCCGGAAGGTCCAAAGGAGCAGGCTGCACCGCGTTCTTGCCTTCACCGGCCATGAAGACGGTGTCCGAGGCAACGCGGTTTCCGTTCAGGTCGACGTAGGACACGGTGACGCTGACCGGCTGGGACACCGGGGGGATGAGGCGGTATGTGAACACGACCTCAGCGGGCGCGGCGCCGGATAGGCCCACCGTGACCTCGACACTGCCGGCGCTGATGAGCTGATAATCCGGCAGCAGGTTGGACGGGGCCGGGGCAACACTGTGCGTCCCTGGCTGCAGCAGGACGGTCTGGCTGTCGGCCACCTGATTCCCGCCCTCGTCGGCGTAGATGATCCGGACCTGCGCGCTCTGCGCCGTGGGCTCAGGCTGGGAAGCCCTGTAGATGAAAATGATCTCAGGGGGATTCGCGCCCGACGCGTCCACAGAGACGGACTGGACGTCAGGCACGATGAGCGAGTAGCCCGCCTGCAGATCGGCTGGCTGGGCATACACGTTGTGCGTGCCGGGTTCCAGGATCGTCTGGGCGGGGGAGGCGACCTGATTGCCCTGCTCATCCAGGTAGCGGACGGTGAGCACGGCGGGCTGGATCACGAACTGGTAGGTGAAGCTGACCACGTTCGGTTCGGCTCCGGCCTGGCCGACGGTCACGTACTGCTCCGGCGCGCCGGTCAATTGGTAATCCGCCGGGACACGCATTGCGTCCGGGGTGATCACGTGCTGGCCTGCTTCCAGCGTGCGCTGCTCGCTGGCGAACTCCTGACCGTTCTGGTCCAGGTAGCGGACGGTGAGCACGGCGGGCTGGATGACGGGCTGATAGGTGAAGCTGACCACGTTCGGTTCGGCTCCGGCCTGGCCGACGGTCACGTACT
>CAZVSG010000024.1:9407-21516 GCA_964629345.1 uncultured Christensenella sp.
ACTCCTGACCGTTCTGGTCCAGGTAGCGGACGGTGAGCACGGCGGGCTGGATGACCGCTTCCGGCGGGTCGGGGAGTTCCCTCGACAGGCTGACAAAGAGGCGGTAGCTGCGGAGCACTTCGCCGTTTGCGCCGAGTCCCTGCAGGTCGATCCACATGCCGGTGAGCGCGCCGGCGGCGTCATACACGTAATACTGGCTGACGGGCGTGCCGGCAGGGATGGAAAAACCGCCCGGATACTGCCCCAGGAGGTCCGTGACGGTGAGCGCGGCGTTCGGGTCGCCCTGGGCGTCCCCGTTCACGTACAGCCACCAGGCATCCTCGTACCCCGGATAACCCGCCGGGACGGCATATATCTCCGCCGGTGTTCCGTCCGGACGGGTGTAGTTCAGCGTGACCAGGATCTCCTGGCCTGCGGGCTGTGCCGTCACCGCGCCGCCGGGAAGCAGGAGCAGGAACGCCAGCGCGATGAGCGCGATTCGCCGGATGGATGGATGCTGGAGTCTTGTCATGGACTTGGCCTCCTCATGTACGCTTGGTACGATGTTACAACTTTATTACAATTTCCTTTCCCTGTCAATCACAGCTGCCGCGGACAGCCCCGCCTTGACGACCATACAACGCGCGCCGGCCGTGCTTTCTTCCCTAATCCATTCCGGTATGCTATACTTCATTGTGTACCGGCATGCCGGGAAATGCGGGGACTGCCCGCGCAAAGGAGTTGGAGAAATTTGAGCACATCGCGGTTCGCAGTGTTTGTCGATCTGGAGAACGCAGGCGGCAAGGCGGAGACACTGAACAACATTCTGGAGAAGGTGAAGATCAGGGGAGACATCCTCATGGGCAAGGTGTACGGCTACACCGACAAGTTCAGCGGGCTCAAGGAGCTGCTGCTGTCCAACACCTTCACCGTGGTCCCCTCCCTGCGCTACGGGGTGGCCCAGAAGAACAACGCGGACATCCTGCTGGTGCTGGACGCGATGGAAGTGGCCTATACCAACAATCTCATCGACAGCTTCTGCATCGTATCCGGCGACAGCGATTACACCCCCCTGGTCGGCAAACTGAAGTCCATGGGCAAGTTTGTCCTGGGCATCTCGCGCTCCGAGGCGGCCAGCACGATCTTTATCAACGCCTGCAACGAGTTCCAGTTCCTGGAGTCCGTGTCCGTGCGCCGCACGCCCCAGAAAGCCAGGAAAGCGGACAACGGGAGCGGGGATGAGATGGAGCTGCTCAAGCAGATCGGCAGCATCCTGGACGATCATAACGACGATGAGGTCTTTGCCAGCGAACTCAAGGGCATCCTCCTGCGCCTCCGGCCTGATTTCAACGAGCGCAACTACGGCGCCAGCACCTTTTTCAAGCTCCTCACCAAACTGTCCCAGCAGTACGGCATCATCAGGGTGCGCTCGGACAACTACAACGTGATGGTGTCCCTGGCGAACGAGGACGCCGCGGCGGACAGCAAGCCCGCCAGCCCGCTGAACGCGGAGAACTGGGTGGAGGTTTTCAGGGAGCAGCTGAAACACTACAAGGACGATGGGTTTGAGCGCATCAACCCCAGCATCCTCAAGGCCGACATCCAGAGCCTCTATCCGGACTTCCAGGAGAAGAACGTCGGGTTCAAGCGTTTTTCCGACCTGCTCAAAGCGCTGGAGAAGGAAAACGTGCTGACGCTTGAGATGGACCAGCAGCGCAACATGCTGATCAAGATGATGTGATGGGAGAACCCGTGAAGCCGGAATATTCCGTGGTCGTTCCCTGCTACAACGAAGAGGACTGCATCAGGGAGACCCACAGCCGCCTGAGCGCCGTGATGCGCGGGATGGGCGGGAATTATGAGATCCTCTACGTCAATGACGCCAGCCGGGACAGGACGCCTCAGCTGCTGGACGAGCTGGCCGCGGGCGACCCCGCGGTCAGGGTGATCCACTTCGCGCGCAACGCGGGGCATCAGCTGGCCGTGTCCGCGGGGCTGGATCACGCCTCCGGCAACGCGGTGGTCATCATCGACGCGGACCTGCAGGACCCGCCGGAGCTGATCCCTGAGATGGTCCGGCTGTGGCGCGAGGGCGCCGAGGTCGTCTACGGGAAGCGCAGGAGCCGCGAAGGCGAGAAGTGGCTGAAAAAAGCCACTGCCAGCGCCTATTACCGCCTGCTGCGCAGGCTGGCCGGAAATGCCTTCCCGGAGGACACGGGCGATTTCCGCCTGGCGGACCGCAAGGCGGTCGACGTGGTCCGCAATATGCCGGAGCACGCGCGCTACCTGCGCGGGATGTTCGCCTGGGCGGGCTTCCGTCAGGTCCCCCTGCTGTATGACCGCGCCCCCCGTTTTGCCGGGGAGACGCATTATCCGCTGAAGAAAATGCTGCGTCTGGCCGCGAACGGGGTGCTGAGCTTTTCGGAAAAGCCCCTGCTGTGGCCCCTGTGGCTGGGCCTGGTGTGGCTTCTGGCCGGCTTTGCGGTCCTGATCGCGCTGGCGGTCCTCCTGCTGCTGGGCAGGGATGTTTCGGGCCTGGTGATCCCCCTGATCCTCTGTCTGGCTTCCGGTAGCCTGCTGTCCTCCCTGGGCGTGCTGGGCGCCTATCTGGCGCGGGTGTATGAGGAGGTCAAGGGCAGGCCGCTGTACGTGGTGGCCTCAACCCGCGGGTTCGGGGCTCCCGGTCCGGAACTGCCCCCCGGTACGCGCCGGAAGGCATAGACCGGAAGCGCTTCCGTAAAAAAGATGTCAAGCCTGGCAGGGGCAAAAGCCTGCAGCCGCGCCGGGAAATCGGGCGCGGTTTCTTGAGGAGGGTGTATGGGGGAGAAACGGAACCTGTCTGCCGCGGAAGCGCTGTACCTGGCCGAACGGATGGAGGCGCGCGCGGTCCAGCTGTATGAACGTGCAAGGGTCGTTTTTTCGCTCGGCGCGCTGGGGATCCTGCTGTCAGACCTGGCGCGGGAGGAGCGCGGGCATCAGACGGAGTTCGCTCTGCTGCTTGAAAAGGAAGCGCCCGTCGCGCCGGAGCGCGCGATGCTGCTGGACGCCCAGGCCGGGAACATGCTGTTTGAGGGCGGCCTGACGGGCGCGGTGCGGGAGGGCGCGTTTGATTCCCCCCTCTCCCTGCTGAACTGGGCAGCCGATGAGGAAGAGCGGGCCGTGAAGCGTTATACGGAGTTCGCAAACGCCGCCGGGGAGGAAGCGCGCGAAGCCTTCCTGCACATCGCTTCGCAGGAGGCGGTCCATCTGCAGCGGCTGAAGGAACAGATAGCGCTGCTTTCAGGGAGCGCGGATGACTGACAGGCCGGTTTTGCTGTCCCTGCGGGGGCTGCGCAAAACCTTCGATACCCAGGAGGCCGTCAGCGGGCTGGACCTGGAGGTGCTGTCGGGGGAGTTTCTCACCCTCCTGGGCCCTTCCGGCTGCGGCAAGACCACCACGCTGCGGATCATCGCGGGGCTGGAGATGCCCAGCGCCGGGAGCGTGCTGCTGGACGGGAAGGACATCACCGCGCTGGCGCCTGAGAAGCGCGCCGTGAACACGGTATTTCAGAACTACGCCCTCTTCCCGCACATGAACGTCGCCAAAAACATCGCCTACGGCCTGAGGATGCGGGGCGCGGGGAAAGAGGAGATCGCCCGGAAGACCGCGGAAATGCTGGAATTGGTGCAGCTGACGGGTTACGGAAAGCGCATGCCCGGGCAGCTGTCCGGCGGCCAGCGCCAGCGCGTGGCGATCGCCCGTTCGCTCATCCTCTCCCCGCGCATCCTGCTGCTGGATGAGCCCCTGGGCGCGCTGGACCTCCAGCTGCGCCGCCAGATGCAGGTCGAGCTGAAGCGGATGCAGCAGAAACTGGGCATCACCTTCATCTACATCACCCATGACCAGGAGGAGGCCCTGCTGATGAGCGACCGCATCGCCCTCATGCGCGGCGGCCGCTTCGTGCAGGTCGGCACCCCGCTGGAACTGTATGAGCAACCCCAGACCGCCTTCGCGGCCAGCTTCATCGGGGAGACCAATCTGATCGCGGGACGCGCCGCGGCGGTTAAGGAGGGTGAGGTGCTGCTGGACATCGCGGGCTTTTCGCTGCCCTGCGGGAGCCAGGACTGGATCACCCCGGGGGAGGAGCTGCTGCTGTGCGTGCGCGCCCAGCGGATGCACCTCTCTCCTGAGCCTGTCAGCATGCCCTGCCGCCTGAAAGGCGAGCTGGTGGAAAGCCACTATGCCGGGGGCGAGCGCACCAGCCTGGTCCGGCTTCCGGACGGGCAGACCGTCCGCGTCCGGCACAGCACGGAGAACGATGCGGGATCAGCGCCCGGCAGCGAGGTCTTCTGCTGGTGGAACATGCCCTCCGGTGTGCTGGTGCGCGACGACCGGGAGGAGGGCCCGTGATGGCCGGTCACAAAACGTCCGTTGGGGTCAAGCGCGGACGCGAGGCGCTCGCCCTGCCGATGGCCGTCTATGCCGCGCTGTTCGTGGGGCTCAGCCTGCTGTACATCATCGGGCTCAGCTTCCTAAGCCGCGGGGAGGGTTTTTCCGCTTCCCCGCCGGTGACGGCGGACAACTACCTGCGCATCATCAGCCCTTTGTACCTGCGCTCCCTCCTGCTGTCCCTGCGCCTGGCGGCGCTGACCGCGCTGTTTTGCCTTTTATTGGGCTACCCTTTTGCCTATTTCCTCGCCAAGGCCAGGCCGAAGGCCCGCGCCTGGCTGCTGATGCTGCTGATCGTCCCCTTCTGGACCAACGCGCTCATCCGCATCTACGGCTGGAAGATCCTCTTTTCGGCCTCCGGGCCCGTCAACGGCACGCTGCAGTCCCTGGGGCTCATCGGAAGGCCTCTGAAGCTGCTCTATACCGATTTCGCGGTGCTGGTCGGCATGATCTACGCCATGATCCCCTTCATGGTGCTGCCGGTGTACTCCAGCGCGGAGCGCCTGGACTGGGCGATGGTGGAGGCCTCCCGCGACCTGGGCGCTTCCCCCCTGAAGGCCTTCCTCACCGTGACCGTGCCCATGACCCTGCCCGGGGTGCTGGCCGGGCTGGTCCTCACCTTCATCCCCTCCGTCGGCCTGTTTTTCTTAAGCGACCTGCTGGGCGGCTCCAACACCATGCTCTGGGGGAACATGGTGCACAACGAGCTGCTCAAGAGCCGTGACCTGCCCTTTGCCGCGGCGCTGAGCGTCGTGCTGCTCACCTTGACGGGGCTTGTGATCCTGATCTACCGCCGCATGGGCGGCAAGGCCGAATCGATGGTATTTTAGGGAAGACGGCTCATTTTTGGGACCTTTATTTTAAAAAGGAGGCGTCCGAATGAAGAAAAACTCACCCTGGGCCTCCTTTTATCTCGCCCTGATCCTGATCCTGCTGTACCTGCCTGTCCTGATGGTGGTGCTGTTCTCCTTCAATTCCAACCCCGGTCGCACCGCCAACTTCCAGTTTGAGGGCTTCTCGCTGCAGTGGTACCGGGACCTGTTCGATCCCGTCACAGGCTACGGCACGGCGCTGTCCACCTCGCTGGTCCTCGCCGGGTGGAGCGTGCTGTTCTCCGCCGTCATCGGCACCCTAGGCGCCATCGGGATGGTGCGCCGCCCCCGGCGCCGGGGCCTGATCGGGCGCGCGGGGCACGCCGCGCTGGGCGCGGGGGAGCAGATCGCCGTGCTGCCCATCATGATCCCGGAGATCATCCTGGGGCTGGCGCTGATGGCGCTGTTCTCCTTTATCGGCATCCCTTTCGGCATGCCTGCCCTGGTGCTCTCCCACGTCGCCTTCTGCGTGCCCTACATCTTCATCACCGTCAAGGGCCGCCTGGTCTCCCTGGACCCCGGGCTGGAGGAGGCGGCGCGCGATCTGGGCGCGACGCCCGGCAAGGTGCTGTATACCGTCACCCTGCCCCTGGCCTTCCCCGCCATCCTCTCCGGCTGCCTGCTGGCGTTTGCCATGTCCATGGATGACTTTGTCATCAGCTTCTTTGTCAACGGACCGCAGACCGCCACCCTGCCGCTGAAGGTCTACTCCTCCGTCAAGGTCGGCGTGCCCCCGCACGTGAACGCGCTGTGCACGGTGATGCTGGGGGTGGTGTTCACCCTGGTGGCGCTGGGGCAGCTGATCCAGGCCGGGAATCTGAAACGAAAAGACAGGCTTGTGCACGCCGGCAGGGACGTCCTGACGGGGAGACCTGTCCCATGACGCGCGTCAAGACCATCGTGCTGACCGGCGGAGGGACCGCCGGGCACGTCACCCCGCACCTGGCGCTGCTGCCCCGGCTGACGCAGGAAGGGTGGCAGGTACACTACATCGGCACGCAGGACGGGATCGAGCACGGGCTGATGAAGGGGCGGGCGGGGGTCACCTACCATGCCATCTCCTCGGGCAAGCTGCGCCGCTACTTCTCCCTGCGCAACCTGACGGACCCCTTCCGGGTGCTGGCGGGCTTCTTCCAGGCATTTCATATTCTGGGCCGGGTCCGGCCGGACGTCGTGTTCTCCAAGGGCGGCTTTGTGGCTGTGCCCGTGGTGGCGGCGGCGTGGCTGAGGGGCATTCCCGTGCTGGCGCATGAGAGCGACCTGACCCCGGGGCTGGCCAATCGCATCAGCGCGCGCTTCGCCAAAAAGGTGGCGGCGACCTTCCCGGAATGCGCGGCGGCGCTAGGAAATAAGGGCGTGTACACCGGCACGCCGATGCGCGCTGAGCTGTTCTCCGGCTCCCGGGAAGCGGGGCTGAGACTCGCAGGATTTTCCGGGGACAAGCCTGTGCTGCTCATGATGGGCGGCAGCCAGGGAGCGCAGTCGGTGAACGAGGCCCTGCGCGCCGCGCTGCCGGGACTGCTGCCCTTCATGGACGTGCTGCACCTGTGCGGCAGGGGGAAACGGGACGAAAAGCTGGATGGGACGCCGGGCTATTTCCAGGCGGAATACCTGGATGAGGAGCTGCCTGACGCGCTGGCCGCCTGTGACCTGGTGCTCTCCCGCGCCGGGGCGACCGCCATCGGGGAGTTCCTGGCGCTGAACAAGCCCATGCTGCTGGTTCCCTACCCCATGGGCGCCAGCCGGGGCGACCAGATCCTCAACGCGGAGGATTATGAGAAGCGCGGCCTGGCGATGGTGCTGCCGCAGGAGAAGCTGACCCCGGACACCCTTTTGAAAGCGCTGTTTGACCTCATGGGCCGGGCGGAGTCGATCCGCGAAGCGATGCGGAAGGCCCCCCCGGCGGAGGGCAGCGGGGCGGTGATGGCGCTGATCCGGGAGCTGGCGGGGGACAGGCGATGACCGAGGTCGTGGCCGCCCTCATCCGGGAAAACGGCAGATTCCTCATCTGCCGGCGCCCGGAAGACAAGGCGCGGGCGCTGCTGTGGGAGTTTCCCGGCGGCAAGGTGGAGCAGGGGGAGACGGGGGAGGAAGCGCTGGAGCGGGAATGTGCGGAGGAGCTGGGCGTGATTCTTGAGGTGGGGGAGATTTACTCTGCCGTCACGCACCGGTACCCTGACCTGCAGGTCCATCTGATGCTCTACCATGCCCGAATCATGACGGGGCGGCCGCGGCGGCTGGAACACGCGGCCCTGCGCTGGGTCACCCCCGCGGAGCTGTCCGGGTATGATTTCTGCCCCGCGGACCGGGAGATCATCCAAAAGCTGGAACAGGATCATTCAGCTTCATCCCGCTCCGCTGAATTTTCGCGGTGAAATCAAGCGCTCCGCCGGTGCGCCGGTTGACGGCGCGGGGGCCCGGCGATAGAATGACAGCAGAATAACGGACGATCCGGCTGGGCCGCCGGGGAGGATGACGATGAAAAAGGCTTTGCTTGCCGTTCTGCTCATCTCCTTATGCCTGCTGTCCGCCCTGACCGCGCTGGCGGACCGGCTGCCCGCGGCGGGGGACCTGCTGGCGCTGTATCCCGCGCGGGAGCCGCCCCTTGCCGCGGACCCGGCCAATGACCCCCTGATCCGCCTGGTCAACCGGTGGTACACGCTCCCCTCCTCCTTCAAGCCCAGGGTGTACCGGCCAGGGGTGAAGATCAAAAAGAACGCGGAGGCCGACCTGACGCTGCCGGCTGCCGCTGCGCTGGAAGCGATGTTTACCGATGCCAAATCGCAGGGCCTGACGCTCATCGCCGTGTCGGGCTACCGTTCCTGGCAGTCGCAGAAATACATCTACGCCCGTTCCGTTGAGCGCAACGGCGAGGCGTACGCCAGCACGATGAGCGCGCAGGCGGGCGCCAGCGAGCATCAGTTGGGCCTGGCGGTGGACCTGTCCTGCGCCTCCCTTCAGGGCGAGCTGAGCTCCGCCTTCGCCAAAAAGAAGGAGGGCAAGTGGGTGGCGGCGCACTGCGCGGAGTACGGCTTCATCATCCGCTACCGGCAGGAGTGGGCGAACGTGACCGGCTATCAGGGGGAGCCCTGGCACCTGCGCTACGTGGGGTCGGAGCACGCGAAAGCCATCGCGAAGATGGACGTGCCGCTTGAACTCTACGTCGACTACCTCAAGCTGCTCTGGCAGCAGGGCCTTCCCGCCCACGGGCAGTAGGGGACATATCCGGCATAGAGAGTTCAGTCCGCAGGAGGTTCCCATGTTTGACCGCCTTTCAGGGTTGCTCGCCCCGCCCCCGATGGGCGCGTCCGGGGGAGAGAGCTTCTGGGTGGACCCGCACATTTCCGCGCAGCTGCTCCGGACCCACCTGGACCCGGACACGGAGCTGGCCAGCCGGAACCCGGCCTTCATGGACGCGTCCGTCCGGTGGATCCGGGAAGTGTGCCCGCCGGTACGCTTCCCCCGCCTGATGGACCTGGGCTGCGGGCCGGGGCTGTATGCCCGGCGCTTTGCCCGGGCCGGGTACGCCGTCACCGGGGTGGATTTCTCATCCCGCTCGGTGGACTACGCCCGGGAGACCGCGGCGCAGGAAGGGCTGAAGATCACTCACCTGTGCGCGGACTACCTGAAGGCGGACCTGACCGGCCCCTTTGACCTGGCGGTGATGATCTACTGCGATTACGGCGCGCTGGATGACGCGGGCCGGAAAACGCTGATGGACAAGGCCTACGCGGCGCTAAGGCCCGGCGGGCGCTTCCTGCTGGACGTGCATTCCCACCGGCTCTATGACGATTTCAGGGAGAGCCGGACCTGGGAGGCATACCCTGACGGCGGGTTCTGGACCGCCGAAAAGCACCTATGCTTTACCGCCCTGCTGAAATACCCGCAGCACACCACCCTGCACCAGGCGGTGGTCATGACGGAGAAGGAAGCGAAAAGCTATACCATCTGGAACCACTGCTTCAGTCCGGAGGGCATCGGGCGGGAGGCGGCGAGGGCCGGTTTCCGGGTGCTGAAGGTCTTCGGCGATGTGGCCGGCGCGCCGTACCGTGAGGATTCCCCGGTGCTGGCGGTCCTGCTTGAAAAATGAGCCCGTGCGGGCAGGGCCTTTTGTTTCATCCGCGCCGATATTGGTACATTCTACTATAGCCCTGCGCGATTACGCAGAGCCCCGGACTATGAAAGGAAGGGGTAAGAATGGACAAAAAGAAAAAATCCTTCGGAAAAGACCACAGGCATGAGGCGGAGGCCGTTGTGAACAAGGCCAAGGGCGCCGTGAAGGAAGCGGCGGCGGAGGTCCAGGTCAAGGCGGACAAGGCGCCCGCCAGCGTGAAGGAAGCCCTGCACGGCGCGGCCGAAACGATCAGGAAAGACCTGCACAAGAAACACTGATACCAAACTCAATCGTCAATGCTTCGATGAGCTGGCCCTTTTTAGCCTACGCGTTGCTTCATTACAGTCGGCGCGGGCTGCGACTACGCCTCCTTCTTTCAGCTTAGCGGAGAACAAAAAATGGCTCAGCCCCTCCTTGCATTGACTCATTCGTTTGGTATGGCTGACAAAAGAATACAAACACCGTTCCGCCGCGCCGCAGGGTGCGGCGGGGTTTTTTTGGGATTTGTGTTTTATAAAGGCTTACCCGGTTGACCGCTTCTCCGCTGTGATGAGAAAGTATCGGTATAAAACGCTTGAAATCGGTATAAAAAGATGGTAACTTTATACCGATATTTGATCGACCCGTCCGATCCATCGAGGAGGGAACCATGCGGACCTTCGATTTTCGTCAGGACAGGCTGCTGACGGGGGACATCGTAGCCCTTCTGACAAAAGCTCACGAATACAAGGGGAAGCAGGACCTTGCCCTTCAGGCGCATGCGGATGAACTGGCATCGCTTCTGAACATCGCAAGGATCCAAAGCACCGCGGCTTCCAACAGGCTGGAGGGCATCCATACGACGGATGAGCGCGTCAGGGCGCTGATGCTGGAGAACAGCGTGCCGCAGAACCGCCCTGAAGAGGAGATCGCGGGCTATCGCCGGGTATTGAACCTGATCCATGAGAACCATGACCACATCCAGATCAAGCCCGGGTTCATCCTTCAGCTGCACCGGGATCTGTACTCCTACACATCCTTCGGTAGTGCGGGGAGGTGGAAGGACTCGGACAACGCCATTGTTGAAACGGATGAGCAGGGGAACCAAAGGCTGCGTTTCCAGCCTTTGCCTGCTTTTGAGACGCCGGAGTCGATGGACAGGCTGTGCAGCGCGTATGGGGAAGCCATCAGGGACGAAAAGGCCGACCGTCTGCTGACGATCTTCCGGTTCATCCTGGATTTCCTGTGCATCCACCCTTTCAATGACGGGAACGGACGGATGAGCAGGCTGCTGACGTTGCTGGCACTGTACCAGAACGGCTTCCTTGTCGGCAAGTACATCAGCCTGGAGGGCCTGATCGAAAAGACGAAGGAAACCTATTATGATGCGTTGAAGGCCAGCTCAAGGGAATGGCACACGAGGAACAACACCTATGAGCCCTTCGTCCGGTACATGCTGGGCATCCTCGTATCCGCCTACCGCGACTTCAGTCAGCGGATCGAATACGTCAGGGACACATCGCTGAGTAAACCTGAACGCATCCGGCGCATCCTGTCGGAACGCGCGGAGCCTGTCAGCCGGCAGGAGCTTGCGGACCTGTGCCCGGACATCGGCATCGCCACCATCAAGAACACGCTGGCACAGCTGGTCAGGGAAGGTTTCCTAACAAAGATCGGCTCTGCCAGGGCAACGAAGTATGTTTGGATACAGCATTGATCCATGGCCCTTTGTGTTATAAGCAAGGTGAGGCAGTTACGGCATCCAGAGGGAGTTTCAGAGGGCGCAGCCCTCTGATTGCAATCGTTTCATTCGGCTTTGCCGGGTGGGCGGGGAGAATCCCGAAGAGATTCATTCCTTACATTTTCACGGTCCGGGAGCGCAGCGACCAGGTGAAAATGCCCGTTCTAAAAACGTCAAAGTGTCCGCAGACACTTTAACGAAAGGGAGTAAATATGCGCGCTGAACGCCTGTTTCCGGAGACCATGGTCCTGGGGGAGGGCCCCGTCTACGACGAAAAAGCCGGGGCGCTGTACTGGGTGGACATCACCGCCGGGCAGCTGTGGCGGCATGATTATTCAGAGGGCCGGACCACGCACCGCGATTTTAGGCAGACTGTCGGGATGTGCTGCCTCGCCCGGGGCGGCGGGGTCGTCGCCGCGCTGAAGAAATCCATTGTGCTTTTGGAGGATGGCGGGGAGCGCGTGCTGCTTGACGGGGTGGAACCGGAGGCGCCGGACAACCGCTTCAACGACGGCAAGCCGGACCCCGCGGGGCGGCTGCTGATCGGCACCATGGACAAGAATATGCGGCCCGGCCGGGGCGCGCTGTACTGCCTGGAGGAGGGAAGAGGCCTTCACAGGCTGCTGGATGGGGTCAGCATCTCCAACGGCCTGGCGTGGAGCCCGGACAATCAATATCTGTATTACGTGGACACGCCCTCGGGCTTCCTGTGGCGGTTTGACTATGACCTTGAAACCGGGGCGATCACCGGTCGCACCCCCCTGATCGACTACACGGGGGAAGAAGGCCTGTTTGACGGCATCACCGTGGACGCGGAGGGCTGCATCTGGGCGGCGCACTGGAACGGCTTCCAGGTCAGCCGCTGGGACCCGAAAACCGGGCGCAAGCTGCTCTCCCTACGCCTGCCAGTACCCTACGTGACCTGCTGCTGCTTCGGCGGGCCGGACCTGCGCACCCTGTTCATCACCACCGCCTGGGACGGGGACGAAAGGGTC
>CAZVSG010000024.1:21526-23844 GCA_964629345.1 uncultured Christensenella sp.
GCCTGCCGGACGGACACAGGGGGGCTGCCGGCGGGGAGAGCGAAACTGGGAGAGAGGGAGTAGGGGGTCACGCCACCTCGCTGTCCGCCCACAGTTCACACTGTTGGATGACGGTGTTGACCGCGATTTCCAACCCATCCGGCGGATAACGGTGTTTCCTCAACAGCCGCTTGACCATCAGGCGCATCTTCGCTCGCTCTGTTTCCTTCTTTTACCAGTCAACGGTCCGGCATTTCCTCAGCGTGTCCGTAAGTTCCCTGGCGATTAAGATCAGCTCTTCTTTGCCATTAAATCCTTGATGGCTTCCGACCGAGTCTGCGCTGGGTTGTTGAAGAGAAAGTACCGCGCAAAATACTGTGGGTGGGTGGATTGGTCCCCAATGACTATACATATCGGTTTAAGCGATACAGTTGGAAAAAGTGGACGCTTGATTTCATGTCAGATATGTGGCTGCAATTACCGCCAGAACATCTTCCTTTCCGTTAGCTGACACACCCAGCGATTTCAAGTCGATTGTTTCTGTTTTCATTGCTTCCACAAAGGCAACGATATCGCTCCTGATACTGTCAGGCAAGACCACCCGTGTATCCGGACTTAACAAAGCGCTGATACGGAAAACATCATTCCTGTGTTTTCGGACGTTTTTTGAGTCAATACTCTCACCTGCTGACTTCCTTGAGGATAAATCAAGCCATGCCTTCGCCTTGAACGGGATGATATATGCTGCGCTCAGAACAGGAACGCCGTCAATCAGGATTCTCCCATTCTTTAGAAACTCATAATAGTCGCTGTTTAAAAGAATGGCAGATAGACTTGATATTTCTGTATCAATAGGGAGTGGGGTCAACACAGCATCGGAAGGCAAAGAGAGCGAATCCAGCCGTCGGGAAAAGAGTTCTATTATGAATGGGTAATCATCATCTAATGGCTTGTCGAAACGATAGAATTGAGGTTCTCCAGAGCTTTTGTTTCGGTGCTCATATCCTGCCTTCTTAATATAGTCCCAAAATCTTGCGCCAAATTCAGGCGTTAGACTCTCAAGAATCAACACCATATCAATGTCACGTGTCGCACGGAATTCTAAGCCGCTTTCAGAAAACAACAGATCACACGCTGTACCCCCAATAACAGCATATTGTTCTTCGTAGCCTGCAAACCAATCTCTAAAACCTCTGAGACCCTTCACCATTTCAAAGAACCTCCTCAAGCAATTCATCAAGTGCCTGATCGATGCGCTCATCCTTGTTGTCTGCGAAACTTATATACAAAGAGAGAGCATCTGCTTGATTGTTCAAGCTGATCCGCCTTGGTTCGTATCGCCAGATTTGTAATGCGACTGAAGACTCATTGTCCACCAGTTCTGTACTTGCGCTTCCATAATTCTTTTCATTTTTTACTGTGCCATACGTCAGAGTGGAAGGTGGGTTTAGCATGCTAACGGCTGATAGTGCAGTCAAACCTGCCGGAAACATATCTGCCTGCACTTCATTCCGGTCGATGAATACCATTTTGCGCACAGGATTGATGCACCAGGGTTTTGCGCGCTTAAACAGTTCAAATGGGGTGGACCCAGATAAAATATATTTCCGGACCCCATCCTTTTTGTGCTCTACAAGTCCTAATTGAACCAATTGGTTGGCAGCGCGGGATATTGACATTGCAGTAATGTGAAGTTGCTTTGAGACTTCGCTCAGGAATAATGGTTTGTTCCTGCCAAGCAGGAATATAAACAGCAGCATTTGGGCTGAGGGCATCAGTTTATCAATATCATTGTCAGACATTTCAGGAGCATTTCGTTCGTTCAGGACTACGCCGATGAATGGCAGATATAGTTGCTTGTCAGGCACGACAAAGGGGATTTTCGCCATAATAAAGGACTCTTTCCGCTTCCTGGTCAATTCTGTCAGTTCCAGAACAGCAGGATAATCAATGTACTCTTTCAGCTGTTTCAAATGCTTTTTGATTGTAGCTACTGCTGCGATCCTATTCTTTGGCGACAGGAAGATACAGTTTTGATCACCTATCTGCACAACTTCATAATTATACTCGTTTAGAAGATAGTATGGCAATTTTGATTGTCCATTCCATCTCGTTCGAGTACACTTCAGCCCTAATGTTTTTTGAATGTAATCCACACTGCACACTCCTTTTAACTATCCGATGTCATTTTAACTTTACCAAAGTTAAAAGTCAATATCAAAGTTAAAAATAAGAAAGATTAGCATTCAACCACATCAGAAACCATATAAATGTCTCAACATATGTAAGCGTCAAACGAAACCACGTCTACTAAGCAAATGAGCCTCATGGGAGAATAG
>CAZVSG010000025.1:0-6941 GCA_964629345.1 uncultured Christensenella sp.
ATGCATCGCCATTTGGGCAGGCGTTCTTGCATAACTCGTGTAGACACTATCTAAAGGAGCGGCACATAAACCGCTCCTTATCTTATCAATGTTCTCGTTTACCCCAGCCTGTACTCCGCCCTGGTCTCCGGCACGTCCGCCATCTCCTCCTGCTTTCTGCGGTACTTCTCGCCCGGGTTGCCCAGCACCGCGTAGGAGGCGATCTTGCTCTCCTCGACCCCGGGCTGGTTGAAGGCGTCGATGTCCAGCAGTTCGCCGGCATAGGCGGTGGCAAGCTCGAAGAAGCAGATCAGCTGGCCGACCGTGTTCGCGTTCACCTCGGGGAGGTGGATGGTCTGGCTCATCCGTCCGGCGCGCAGCAGCGCGTACTGGGTCCCGCGGTATTCGGCGTCGATCAGCCCGTTGAGGGTCTTCCCGCCCAGGAAGGCGACGTCCGGGAACTCCTGGCAGCCGTGGGGGATGGAGACATTATCCCGGAAGGCCTCCACCCGCAGGAAGGTGACGATCTTGTCATAGGGCCCTTCCGTGTACAGCTGCAGCTGGCTGTGCTGGTCCGTGACGCCCAGCGCCTTCACCGGCGTCTGGCCGACGTTCACCGCCATGCCCTTCCGGGTCACGTTTTTCCCCAGGCTTTCCGCCCACAGCTGGCAGAACCAGTCCGCCATGTACTTCAGGCTGTCGGCGTAGGGCATCATCACCAGCACGTTCACGCCCATCTCTTCCATCGCGACGACCTGAAGCACCGCTTCCATCAGCGCGGGGTTGCCCCACACGTCGCCGGATCCGCAGCGTTTGTCCATTTCGCGGGCGCCTTCAAGCAGCCCCTTGATGTCGATCCCGCAGACCGCCGCGGGCAGCAGGCCCACCGGGCTCAGTTCGCTGAAGCGCCCGCCCACCCCGGAGGGGATAGTGAACAGCTTGAACCCTTCCTTTTTCGCCAGTTGGATCAGGTTGCCCTTTTGGGCGTCGGTCGTCGCGATGACGTGCTCCTGCCACCCCTCGCCGATCTCCTTTTTCAGCAGCTCACTGATAATGAGGTATTGGCTCATCGTCTCCGCCGTACCGCCGGACTTGGTAACGACGTTGAAGCAGGTCTTACGGACGTCGATCACGTCCAGCAGCGAGCGCATCCTCTCCGGGTCGATGTTGTCCTCCACGTACAGCTTCGGCCCGCCGCGCTTCTCTTTGGGCAGCTCGTTGTACCGCAGGTGGCTGAGCGCCTGCTGCGCCATGACGGGGCCCAGGGCGCTGCCGCCGATGCCCAGCACCACGAAGGCCTCAAACCGCTCCCGGATCCCTCCGGCCGTGCTCAAAATATCCTGGACGATGTCGTCCTGGTTGTAGGGCAGCTCCGTCCAGCCCAGCCAGCCGCTGCCCCGGCGCTTTTTGACCGCCTCGAAGGCCGCCTTCGCGGCGTCCTCCCTTTCACCGATCATCCCGCGGCTGATGCCGTACTGCCAGCCAACCGTATCCGCCATCAGGTGTCCGATGTCCAGCGTGATCCCTGCCTTGCCTGCCATACCGCACCTCCGTTTCATTCTTTGATGAGTATAGCACAACCGGATACGCTCACATAGTGGGGGCAGGCCCTGCCGCGGCCCTTCCCGTTTGAAGGCACAGGGCTGATATGCTATAATCCCTTCATCAACAGGAGGAGCGGGAGAGAATTGAACGACCCTTTGCTCAGCGTCATCGTCCCCGTATACAACGCGCAGGAGACGGTCTCCCGGGCGCTTGACAGCATCCTCGGGCAGCGGGAAGCCGACATGGAGATCATCCTGGTGGATGACGGCAGCAGGGACGGGAGCCTGAAGGTCATCCGGCGCTACGCGCAGAGGGATCCGCGCATCCTCCTCATCAGCCAGGAGAACGGCGGCCCCGGGGCCGCGCGCAACGCGGGGCTTGACAGGGCGCGGGGCAGGTACATCGCCTTCGCGGACAGCGACGACGCCGTGCCCGGGAACGCCTATACCAGGCTGCTGGACGCCGCGGTGGACGCCGACCTGGTCATCGGGCGGTTCAACCTGATCACGGGCGCGAAGGCCATCAACCGCGGCTACGTCAGGGAAAGCCTGACGCTTGGGAAGGACGCCTTCCTGCGGGAACTGGCCGTCCGGCCCGGCAGCTATTACTACAGCGCCCTGTGGAACAAGCTGTACTCCGGGAAACTGATCAGGGAGCATGGGATCCTCTTTGACACGGCGATGAGCTGGGGGGAGGACTTCCATTTCAACATGAACTACTACCGCCACGTCAGGAAGGTCGCCTTCCTCCAGGAGCCCGTGTACAACTACGTGGCCCACGCCACCGGCCAGTCCTGGCGCGCGCTGTACAGGGTGAAACGGAACGTCCTCATCAAGGCGCGGCTCTACCGCAGCCTGAAGGACCTCTACCGGGAAAGCGGGGCGCTTGAGCAGTACAGGCGCTACGTCAACCGCTACATCTTCAACGTCACCCTCAGCAAGTGAGGGACAGCGCGATGAGCGGCGGCATCACGGAGATCAGAAACGTCCTGCTGTTCCCGGGGGTAAGGGACGGGCGGACGCTTGCGCAGGTGCCAAAGGCCGCCGTCTTCATCAAGGACGGCCGCTTCCTCTATGCCGGGCCGGCGGATCAGGCCCCGGCCCTTCAGGCGGACAGGGTGATCGACGGCAGGGGCGGCCTGCTGATGCCGGCGCTGGTCAACGCGCACGCCCACAGCGCGATGACCCTGCTGCGCGGGGCCGGGGCGGACCTGCCGCTGGACAGATGGCTGGGCGAGGTGATCTTCCCGCTGGAGGCCCGGTTGACCCCGGACATGGCCAGGGCGGGGGTCGGGCTGGCGGTGCTGGAATACGTACGGTGCGGGGTCACCTGCGTCAATGACATGTACCATTTCCCGGAGCAGACCGCGCAGGTGATGGGCCGGGCCGGAATGCGCGCGATGATCTCCAACGCCTGTGTCGAGTTTGGCAGCGGACAGGAACAACTCGGGAACGCGCTGTCCTTTTTCAGGGACTGCCACGGCAGCTTCGGCGGCCGCATCCGCGCCGGCGTCAGCCTGCACGCCGAGTATACCAGCACGCCTGAGCTGGTCAGGGAATTGGTCAGCGCCTGCGAGGGCCTGGACAACGTCGTCCACGTGCACCTGAGCGAGACGGAGAAAGAAGTGCGGGACTGTTTTCAGCGCCATGGGAAAAGCCCTGTCCGGTATTTCCATGACCTGGGGCTGTTCCGTATGCCCTCCGTCGCGGCGCACTGCGTGGCGGTGGATGAGGAGGATCTCCGGATCCTTTCCGGGGACGGCGTGACCGTCGCGCTCAACCCGGTGAGCAACCTGAAGCTGGGCAGCGGCGCTGCGCCCGTGAGCGAAATGCTCTCCCATGGCATCCGGATCGCGCTGGGGACGGACGGGGCGGCCAGCAATGACAGCCTGGACCTGTTCCAGGAGATCAAGCTCACCGGCATCCTTGACAAGGGGATCCGCCATGATCCCACGCTCATCCCGCCGGCGCGCGTGCTGGAGGCGGCGACGCTCTCGGGCGCCAGGGCGATGGGGTATCAGGACCTGGGTCTGATCCTGGAGGGCTGGCAGGCCGACTGCGTGCTGGTGGACCTTGACATGCCCAACCTGCTGCCCTTTTCGGAGGTCCCTGCCTCCCTGGTCTACGCCGCGAAGGGCGAAAACGTCCGGATGACCCTGTCGCAGGGCCGCGTTCTGTATGACAGCGGGGAATACCTGAGCATCGACGCGAAGCGCGTGATGCGTGAGGCGAGGGAGGCGGCCGAAACGCTCCGGCGCCCTTTGGCATAGGCCTTTGCGGCGCTTGCATGTCCGCCGCACGTACTGTATAATACAGTCACTCAAAGGAAAGATTCCTTTGATTTTTATGATTGGCATTCAGGCGGCTGCCGGAGGGGCAGCCGACAGTCATTATTATAGAAAGTTGGGGCGAAACATGAGCAGCCAGCATGAACACAGCAAGAAGACCGTCGTCTCGGTCGAGGGGATGAAAAAACTCGAGGAAAAACTGCAGTATCTCACCACCATCCGCCGCGCGGAAGTGGCGGAGATGATCGCGGTGGCCCGCGGCTTCGGGGATCTAAGCGAGAACGCGGAATATGACGAGGCCAAGAATGAGCAGTCCAGGCTGGAAGCGGAGATCATCGACCTGGAGAACACCATCCGCACGGCGCTGGTGATCGACGATACCGAGGTGTCCACCGACCGGGTCAACATCGGCACCACGGTGAGGGTCTATGACGAGGAACTCAAGGAGGAGACCGAGTACACCATCGTCGGGGCCAGGGAGTCCGACCCGATGAACAACCGCATCTCCAACGAGAGCCCCATGGGCGCGGCGCTGCTGGGCAAGAAAAAGGGGCAGACCGTCAAGGTCAGCGCCCCCGGCGGCGTGATCACGCTCAGGATCCGGGACATCCAGCACAAGAAATAAGGAGCGGACTTCATGACGCAGCACACGGACCAGACAGCGGACTTCAGCGAGCAGGAGGCCATCCGCCGCGCGAAGCTGCAGGCCCTGACGGAAGAGGGCGGCAACCCCTACCTGCTGACCCGCTTTGACGCCACCCACACGTCGGAAACGATCAAGGAGTCGTTCAGCAGCCTTGAGGGGCAGACGGTCTCCGTCGCCGGCCGCATGGTCAGCCGGCGGATCATGGGCAAGGCGGCCTTCCTCCATCTGCTGGACAGCAAGGGGAAGATCCAGGCCTATGTCCGGCGCGACGACATCGGGGAGGACGCCTATCAGGCGTTCAGGAACCTTGACCTGGGCGACGTCCTGGGCATCAGGGGGCGCGTGTTTTTGACCCAGACGGGCGAGGTGAGCGTCCACGCGGAGGGCGTCACGCTGCTGGCCAAATGCTTAAAGCCCCTGCCGGACAAGTGGCACGGCCTTCAGGACACAGACCTGCGCTACCGCCAGCGCTACCTGGACATGATCGTGTCCCCTGAGGTGCGCGGTGTCTTCATCAAGCGCACCCGCATCATCAACGCCATCCGCTCCTTCCTGGACGGCAGGGGCTACCTTGAGGTGGATACGCCCATCCTGCACACGCTGGAGATCGGCGCGGCCGCGCGCCCTTTCAAGACGCATCACAACACCCTGGACATCGACATGTTCCTGCGGGTCGAGACGGAGCTGTACCTGAAGCGCCTCATCGTGGGCGGCTTTGACAGGGTGTATGAGATCGGCCGCATCTTCCGCAACGAGGGCATGGACACCCGGCATAACCCGGAATTTACCTCTGTGGAGGCCTATCAGGCATATGCCGATTATCGGGACATGATGGACCTGGCTGAGCAGATGATCTCTCAGGTCGCCCTTGAGGTGTGCGGCACGACGGAGATCACTTTCCAGGGGCAGGCCGTCAGCCTGAAGGCCCCCTGGCCCAGGCTGAGCATGGCCGAACTGGTGCAAAGGGAGTCCGGCATCGACTTTTTCTCCTGGAGAAGCGATGAGGAGGCCCGCGAGTGCCTGAAGGCCAGGAAGGTGCATACGGAACCGCACTTCACCCGGGGCGACTGCCTGGCCGAGCTGTTTGACGAGTACGTGGAGGACAAGCTCATCCAGCCCACCTTCGTCATCGATTATCCGGTGGAGATCTCCCCCCTTGCCAAGCGCAAGCCGGAGGACCCGCGCCTGACGGAGCGTTTTGAGCTGTTCATCCTGGGCAGCGAGTTCGGCAACGCCTTCTCCGAACTCAACGACCCGATCGACCAGCGCGCGCGCTTTGTCCGGCAGGTGGAGGAGCGGCGCAAACTGGGCGGCCTGAACGCCCAGGTGGACGAGGACTACCTCAACGCGCTGGAGTACGGGCTTCCCCCGACCGGGGGCATCGGCATCGGCGTGGACAGGTTGATCATGCTCCTGACCGACAGCGCTTCCATCCGCGACGTGCTGCTCTTCCCGACGATGAAACCGGTTTCCTGACGGGGCAGACGCGATGAAGCTCGTCACCCGGCTTGACAGGAAGACCCTTCTGAACCATCTGGCCTACCACGGCTGGCAGTACCTCCTGATCCTGGGGCTGTCCTTCCTTCTTTGGAACCTCATCTACCAGCAGACCGCCTACCGCCCGCCGCAGGGCAAGCGGATCGACGTCTACATCCAGTCCTCCTCCGCCGACCAGGACCAGGTCAACGCCTTTTTCAAACCCATCTGGGAATCGGCCGTCCCGGAGCAGGAACTGGTCAGCGCCGTCATCATGCTCAGTCCCGGCACGGACGACTATTACGCCGGCATGCAGCTGATCACCTACATCGCGGCCGCCGAGGGCGATATCTACATGCTTTCGTCCAATGACTTCAAGCGTCTTGCGTCGCAGGGCGCGTTCATCCCGCTGGACCGGTACGTATCGGACGGCCGGATCGACGCGGCCGGGATCGGCCTTGCCCCCGGGCGCGTGACCATCATCGAAACAGACGATGAGGGAGCCGTCACGTCCGTTTCAGAGCCGCGCCTGTACGGCATCCCCGCGGCGGAGCTGTACGGGTTCGCCTCCGACCTGTTGATCGACAACCGGGACATGGTGCTGGCTGTCGCGGTCAACGGCGGCAACCTGGAAGCGGCCGTGACCTTCCTTGACGCCCTCATCGGCGCGACCCGCGGGCCCAAGCCGGACTTCTTCAAATGAAAGGCAGCATGAGCTTGAAATACCAGGCCGTCATCTTTGACCTGGACGGCACCCTGTGCGATTCCGCGCCGGGCATCCTCCAGGGCGTCCGCCACGTGCTGGGCCTGATGGGGCGCGGGGTGCCGGATGAAACGACGCTGCGCCGCTTCCTGGGCCCGCCCCTGATGCAGACCTTCACCGGGATCTGCGGCATGAGTGAAAAGGAAGCGGAGGAAGCCCTGCGGCTTTACCGCGATTATTACTATCAGACCGGATACTTTGACAACGCCGTCTACCCCGGCATCCGCGCGTTGCTTTCGGCGCTG
>CAZVSG010000025.1:6951-8222 GCA_964629345.1 uncultured Christensenella sp.
CAGGGCGCTTTCATCGGCATCGCGACCCATAAGCCTTTGGTGCCAAGCCTGAAGATCCTTCAGGGCTTCGGCCTGCTGCGGTACATCGATCAGGTGGAGGGGCCGGGCGAGGACGAAACGCCTGAGAAGGCGGAGCTGATCCGACGCGCCGCGCCCAAGGGCCTGAAAGCCGTGATGATCGGGGACAGGCTGACGGACATAGAAGGCGCGCATGATGCCGGCATCGACAGCATCGCGGCCCTGTACGGCTACGGCCATCAGGAGGAGTTCATGGGGGCCGGGGCTGTCGGCATGGCGCAGACGGTCGAAGACCTCTACGGCCTGCTGGGGGCCGAAAAGCCTGAGACCCGCGGCTACTTCATCAGTTTTGAGGGCAATGACGGCAGCGGGAAATCCACCCAGGCGCGCCTGCTCGCGCAGAGGCTCAGACAGTGCGGGTACGACGTCCTGCTCACCCGGGAGCCCGGCGGGACCGGCATTGGCGAAAAGATCCGGGAGATCCTGCTGGACCGCGCCAATACCGACATGGAGGACATGACCGAGGCGCTGCTGTACGCCGCCGCGCGGGCGCAGCACGTCCGCCAGGTCATCGGGCCGGCGCTTGCGCAGGGAAAACTGGTCATCAGCGACCGGTTTGTGGACTCCAGCATCGCCTATCAGGGCGCGGGCCGCGGCCTTGGGATGGACCGGGTGCGAAGGATCAACGCGTTCGCGATCGACGGCTGCCTGCCGGACCTGACGGTGTTCCTCAGCCTCGACCCGATGGAGGGCATGGCCCGCCGGAGCCGTTCCGGCGCGATGGACCGGCTGGAGGCGGCGGCGGACGCCTTCCACCAGGAGGTGGGGCGCGCTTTCAGCGAGATCGTCAGGAGCGAAAAGCGCTTCCTCGTCCTGCCGTCCCTGCCCGACAAGCAGGACACCGCCGAAAACGTGTTCCTGAAGGTGACGGATCGCCTCAGGGAGGACGGCCTTCCATGACCCGCGTGGCGGTCGGCATGTCCGGCGGGGTGGACTCCGCGGTCTCGGCCCTGCTGCTCAAACGGCAGGGTCTTGACGTCATCGGCGTCTTCATGAACAACTGGGAGGAGAAGGATGAAAACGGGGTCTGCACCTCCCAGGCGGACTGGCAGGACGTGCAGGATTGCTGCGGGGTGATCGGCATCCCCTGCTACTCGGTGAACTTCGCCCGGGAATATGAGGAGCGGGTGTTCTCCCTGTTTCTGAAGGAGTACAGCCTGGGCCGCACGCCCAATCCGGACGTGCTGTGCAAC